>JAFTKJ010000030.1 GCA_017453305.1 Clostridia bacterium | reverse complement strand
TCTCCAAATATTTACGGGCTTTTTCTATCGCCGCTTTTGGGGCTCGACGTACCCTCGTACGCCTCACGCCCCAAAATCGACGATTCTCGCCTAAATCTGACTAGCCCCTTTGGGGTGTCTCAAATTTTGCATTTGAGACACTCCCTCTTTTATTATCCATCTGCAATTCATATAAATCGATCACGCACTTTCCTTTGCGCCGCGCATATCGGCATGCTTGATAGGCTCCACCCCAATCATGATCAATCCAGCAAATGATACAATCCGCATGATCAACGATCCATTTATTACGACGATCGATTGCAAAACGCAGTGGCACATTTTCAAGTTCCGGATAGATCAGCTCATCGTACTGTGCTTTCTTTTCTTCCAAATCCTCTTGCCGATACCGAGTAGGAAAGTAAGGTAAGATCAGTAACAAAGACACGTCCGGATGCGTTGCTTTGTATTTTTTACAGCATTGATATGCAAAATGATCAAAACCTCCGTATCCTCCCAAATAGAACTCCGCACGCCCATCTTTGAGTATTCCGTCCAAAATAACAAGCATTTTTTGAGCCAATCCATCTGTTGCGGCAAAATTTGCATGACCAAAAAACGCAATCACCATCCGTTTTTCCTCCTGATATGTAGGTTTACCTACATATTATATCATACTTTTTCAAAAAAAGCAACAGCATGTAGGCACACCTTCTTATATTTTGCGAATTTTCTTGTTAGAATATATGAGTAGGTAAAACTACACAGTTGATTTTTTGATAGGAGGGATGGGATTGACTGTCAACAATGCTGTTGCAAAACGCATTTCCAAGCTGCTGCTTGAAAAAGGGATTTCCCAATATCGTTTGGAGCAAGAATCGGGAATCCAGCACGGAAGCATGCAGTGTATCATGAACGGAAGGAATAAAACGGTCACGCTCAGCACGGTCATGCTGTTGGCAAAGGGCTTTCACATGTCGCTGACAGAATTTTTGGATGACGAGCTGTTCTCCTCGGAGGATTTAGAGCTGGAAACGTAAAAAGGGTTGCCAAAATGCAGTTTGCATGCTTGACAGCCCTTTTTGAGTGCTTATTTGATTATTTTGCGTCCTTTAAGATCGCAACGGCATCGGCAGGAATGCGCCCCAAGGCGTCGGGGCCGACGTTAAGCAGATAATTGATTCCCATGGAATTGAGATGCTCGCGGATCTCGCGAATGCGCGCACCGCTCTTCCAATTGTGATCGTTGAAGGAAAAGCCCCAGGTATCGTTGAGCGTTGCCGCCGTTTCGTAAAGTCCCAGAGGCGAGGGCTTAAACCCGTCGATCGAGTTATAGTCTACCTCTCCACTTGCGGCGTCCATCCGCTCGGGAATCTCGTTGTCCCCCAAGGAAACGTAATCGTATCTGCCGTTGCCGAGTCGGGAGTTGATCAGGCAATTCGGTTGCAGCTCCTTGACGGTGCGGTAGATCAGGTCGCTCTGCTCCTCCGTCAACGTCATGGGGACGTCAAACCACGCAAGCGAGATCTCGCCGTAGTTTGTCATCAGCTCCTTGATCTGCGGCAGGATCTTTTTTTCAAAGCAAATGGAAAAATCCTTTTTGGAGCGGTCGGGAAAATCCCAGCTGTTATCCCAGGAGACGCCGTCGCAATGGGTAAAGGTGCGATATCCACCGCCGTGCTCCTCGTGCCAATCCAGGTCCTGCGAATAGTAAATGCCAAAGCGTAAGCCGTATTTGTCGCACGCATCGCGCAACTCGCGCACCACGTCACGCCCAAACGGAGTGGCGTCTACCGTGTTGTAGGAGTCAACAGCCGAGTGATAGAGCGCAAAACCGTCGTGGTGCTTGGCGGTGACCACCAGATAGCGCATGCCGCATTCATGTGCCAGAGAAACGATCGCCTCCGCATCAAAAAAGACGGGATTGAAGGCGCGCGCCAGCGTTTCGTACTCCGCGTTTGGAATGGCAAGATTGGATTGGATCCACTCGGCGTATTTTTCGGTGATCTTTCTGCCACCGTATTCGCCGCCCAAAAGGGAGTAAAGCCCCCAATGGATCATCATTCCGTATTTTGCCTCGCGAAACCATTTTGCATTTTGCATTTTTCATTCCTCCTGCGCTCTTTCGCTATCATGATTTTACCACATGCACCCACGTTTGTCAATGTACTTTTGAAGCGGTTTTATGGACTTATTGACGATTTTTAACCAACGGGAAACGCGGTGCTAAATTTTTTGAGGAATTTCGCGTGAAATCTTCGTCAAGTTATTGACTTTTGATCAAAAGTGTGGTATGATATATGATGTAAATCAATTATCCGGAGGTTTTCTATCATGAAACATATCCAAACCATTGAGACTCGCAACCTTTGCGAAAGCGCAAAGAACGGTGGCTGCGGTGAGTGCCAGACCTCTTGCCAATCCGCTTGCAAGACCAGCTGCGGTATTGCTAACCAGCAGTGCGAGAACAAGGAGAGCAAATAATCTCTTCTCGAAAAATGCCGCCCTTGGGCGGCATTTTTAATGTTGATCAAAGGAGTTCGTAATTATGATACATCAATATAAACTCGGCGGCTACAATATCGTGCTTGATACCTGCTCAGGCGGCATTCACGTAGTGGACGAGGTCGCCTACGATATCATTGCCATGTTTGAGCAGAACAGCCGCGAGGAGATCCTTTCTGCCATCAAAGAAAAATACGCCGCACGCGAGGACGTGACCGACGCCGACGTAGAGGAATGCTACGAGCAGGTCCTGCAGCTCAAGGAAAGCGGCAAGCTCTTCTCCCCCGATACCTTCCAAAGTATGGCAGGACATTTAAAGGAAAAGACAAGCGGCGTAGTCAAGGCTCTCTGCCTGCACATTGCTCACACCTGCAACCTCAATTGCTCCTATTGCTTTGCAAGCCAGGGCAAGTATCACGGTGACAGAGCCGTGATGAGCTTTGAGGTAGGAAAGCAGGCGCTGGATTTTTTGGTTGCCAACTCCGGCACGCGCCGCAATCTGGAGGTTGACTTTTTCGGCGGTGAGCCGCTGATGAACTTTGACGTAGTCAAGCAGCTGGTTGCCTACGCGCGCTCCATTGAAAAGGAGCACAACAAAAACTTCCGCTTTACCCTGACCACCAACGGCATGCTGGTGGATGACGACGTGATTGATTTTGCCAACCGCGAATGCAGCAACGTCGTCCTCAGTCTTGACGGCCGCAAGGAGATCCACGACCGCTATCGCGTGGACTATGCGGGCAACGGAAGCTGGGAAAAGATCGTTCCAAAGTTCCAAAAGTTCGTCGAGGCGCGCGGTGGAAAGAACTACTACATGCGCGGCACCTTCACACATGCAAATCCCGACTTCCTCAAGGATATTCAAACCATGCTGGATCTCGGCTTTACCGAGTTGAGTATGGAACCCGTAGTCTGTGCCCCCGGTGACCCCTCCGAATTGACCGAAGAAGACCTCCCCATCGTCCTGGAGCAATACGAAAAGCTTGCCGAGCTGATGCTGGAGCGTGACCGCGCAGGCAAGCCCTTCACCTTTTACCACTACATGATCGACCTGACAGGCGGCCCCTGCATCTACAAGCGCATTTCGGGCTGTGGCTCGGGCACCGAGTACATGGCTGTTACCCCTTGGGGCGATCTTTACCCCTGCCACCAATTCGTCGGCGAGGAAAAATTCAAGCTTGGCGACATTTGGAACGGCGTGACCAACAAAGCAACACAATGCGAATTTGCCAATTGCAACGTTTACGCACGCCCCGACTGCCGCGATTGCTGGGCAAAGCTGTATTGCTCGGGCGGCTGTGCCGCAAACGCCTACCACTCCACGGGCAGCGTTACGGGCGTATACAAATACGGATGCGAGCTCTTCCGCAAGAGAATGGAATGCGCCATTATGGTGGAGATCGCACGCACACTCGCCAAAAACGAAGCATGATGAGCACCAAAACTCCCATTTGTGATTTTGTCCGCCGTTATGCCTCGGGCAACACGGTACGCATGCACATGCCGGGGCACAAGGGCACGGGGCCGCTTGGCGTTGAGCACTTGGATATCACCGAGATCGCGGGAGCGGACAGCCTTTACGAGGCAGACGGTATCATCAAGGAAAGCGAAGCCATTGCAAGCCGCATCTTCGGGTGCGAGACCTTCTACTCCACCGAGGGCTCGTCGCAATGCATCCGCGCCATGCTTTATCTTGCGCTGTTGCATGCACGCGCAACAAAAAAAGCCCCTTTGATTTGGGCGGGGCGCAACGCGCACAAGACCTTTTTGAGTGCCCTGGCTCTTTTGGATATGGACGTGGAATGGTTGATGCCGCAAGCGGCGGACTCCTACCTTTCCTGCAATCTGACGGCAGAACAATTGGAAAAAGCCTTTCAAGCCGCCTCCCGCCATCCCGTCGCCGTCTACGTCACCTCCCCCGATTATCTTGGCAACGTGCAGGATATCGCCGCGCTTTCCGCGGTCTGCAAGCGCTACGGATGCCTTTTGCTGGTCGACAATGCGCACGGCGCGTATCTGAAGCTTCTTCCCTCTTCCCGTCACCCCATCGATCTGGGGGCTGACGCATGTGCATCCTCTGCACACAAGACGCTCCCCGTTTTGACGGGCGGCGCGTATCTGCAGCTTGCAAGCACCCCGGACGCCTCCTTGCGCGCCCGCGCCAAGTCGGCGCTGGCACTCTTCGGCTCCACCAGCCCCTCCTATTTGATCCTGCAATCCTTGGACGCCGCAAATGCTGTCCTGGAGGGCGAATTCCGCACCTCCCTTAACCAAACGGCAAGCGCGCTCGGTCGCATCAAAGACCGCTTGCGTGCGCACGGCTACCGATTGATCGGAGACGAGGAACTAAAGCTCACCGTGGATGCAAAAGCCTACGGCTACACGGGAATCGAGCTGGCAGAGCTGTTGCGTGAGCACGGCATTGAGTGTGAATTTTGCGACCCCGATTTTCTCGTCCTGATGCCCTCCCCCCTCGAGGGAGACAAGGCATTGGAACAGACAGCGCAGGCGTTGCTGGATATTCCGCGCAAATCGCCAATCTGCGCCCCTTCCCCCGTATGGACGCTTCCGCGCCGCATGCTGACGGTGCGTGACGCAATGCTATCCCCTGCGCAAACACTCCCCTGCGAGCAATGCCTTGGCAGAATTTTGGCAACGCCAAGCGTCGCGTGCCCCCCCGCCGTCCCCATTGTGGTGTGCGGAGAGGCGATCGACGAGCAAATGCTGGATGCCTTTGCCTACTACGGCATCCGGGAGTGCGACGTGGTAGCAGATTGATCCGTTTTTTTAAACAGAATCCCCTTTTGGTCATCGGAAGCACCGAGCCAAAAGGGGATTTTTCGTTATTTTTGATCAGACCTTGGAGTTACTGTCAACGATCTGCTCGTTGATGATGCGGTTGATATCGTTCTCCAGCATTTCCAGGTAAGGCGTCGTCACGTAGAATCTGCCAACCACGCCGTCGGGGGCGGTGGTTTTCCATTCACCGTTCTCATCCTTTTCAAACAGCTCTACGGTTACAAGGGTCTTCCAATCCGAGTACTGGTAGAACTTGTAAACAAGACGCTGGGTCAAGTTCTCGGTGTAAATAGGCTTCTCCACACCGTCCTCCACCTTGGTGTATCCGTTGAAATGCGCGGCATGGTCCTCTACCGTAGCGGTAAGGCTTGCATCGGGCTTGTTGTTGGGGTTGGCGAGGAATTCCTCCACGCTCACGCCCATTGCCGCCTTGAACTCCGCCTCATTGATATCTCCCTCCAGGGAGAACTGCAGCAGCTTCATGTGCAAGCGGCGGAAGTTATCGGTGCCCGTAATGGTCTCACTCTCGGTCACTCCGGCGTCTCCCACAAACACGTTGGTAAAGCTGTAATCCATAACGTGCTTATTCTCACCCTTGCCGTTGTTGTACTTGTCGCAGGAGATCAGCAGATTGTCTGCCGATACCGAAAGCGTGACCTCAAGTCCGTTTTTGTAGTGGTAGATCGGGTCGCCAAGGTTGCGCTTGACGGCAATTTCGGCGGTCTTGCCATTGACTTGGTAAACGTAATAGTACTTTCCGTCTCTGCACTCAATGGTGCGATCCTTGTAGTTGGGAGAGACTCTGACGTTCTCCTTGTTCTCGTTGATATAGTAGAAGTTTTCCTTCACGTAGATCACGTTCTCCAGATCGGGGTTTTCGATCACCTCGCGGTTGGAGACCATGCTCACGGTATCAAAATCGATCACTGCCGCAATTTCATAGACTGCGCCGGAATTGGTCTTGTAGTACTGCGCACCGTTTTCTTGGTACACCGTTCCATAATCGAGATTGATGCTCTTGAGTGACTGCACGCGGTTGCCGTTCTCGTCCGTCGTATACGTCAGATAGTACGCGTAGGTGTAGGTGTTATCCATTTCGAAGTTGTAGGTGCGGTCTCCGAATTGGAAGTACATATTCTGCAGATACGCAACGTTCATGGTCATAAATCTCTCATCATACCAATCCATGTAATCCCACTCAAGGAAGGAGAGATAATACTGGTCGACCTCGACGATCATATCGTGTGGAATGGATGCCACGTAGTAGGTGCCGTCTTTGGTTTTTTGGCTGATGAGGATCTCGTTGCGCACGTAGGTGGCGTTGCCGTCCTCGTCAACCTGACCGCTGTCGCTGTAGTAGCTCAGGTAGTGAACGTTTTTGTCAAGTCCGAATTCCCTCAAAGCTTCCATGGTGACGCCAAGCTTGACGCACGCCTTACACTCCAGCGTGTAGAACAAGCCGAACACGTCAACTGCGCTGGTATCGTTGATGCGGTAGCCTGCCATCAAGGAGGAAACGGGGTTGTAGGGCTGGGTGGAGATCATGGTGTTGATGCGCTCCTCCAATTCGGAGTAGGTGAACGCAACGATGGTCTCGCCCTGAGGCTCCTCACCGGTCCATTCTTCAAGATACTTCAAATAGAAGTTCTTGCCCATGCTGTGCGAGTTGACCGATACGGGGAATACGGCTCTGGGGGTGATCAGTGCCTCCAGGGGCTGCAGAATGGTGGTTCCGATATAATCGGTGGTAACGATATATACCGAATCTCTGCCCTCCAGGCGCACGTAGTAGCCTGCCTTGGAGACGATCTGGTCGCCAATGCTGACGGTGTATTTGCGGTCGGGGTCGGGCTGATGGTTTCCATCCTCGTCGTAATCGATGACGTACTTGCCGTTCTCATACACGTTGCTACCGTCCTCATTCTTTTCAAACAGGACGCCCTGTACCGTATATACCGCCTGCGGATCATCCAATCCGTAAACAGAGTAGTCAATCGAGCCGTCGGGGAGCTTGGGCACTTGCGAATCCTCGGATACGGCGTCCAGCTTCATGGTGGAAAGCATGTAACCGCAGGAGAAGCAGAGCTGTGCGAAGAGCTCCTGGTCATAATCAAGGATCGACTTTTCATATCCGCCGATCTTTACCCCCTCGCCCGTGCGGTAGAAGCGGTAGCTTCCCTTTTCGTTCTGCACGTCGATGGAGTAGATATAAGTGGAGGTAATTTGCGGGAAGAGGAGCAGATTGGAGCCTGCCACGTGCTCACCGTCCTCGGCATCAACCACCGCCTTTAAGGTGTGCGCACCGGTTTCGGCGTCGATCTTATATTGATTTCCGCTGCCTCGTGCAATAAAGACGTCCTCGGATTGCCCGTTGGTCTCCATCAGGTTTCCGTCCTTATCATAGAGCTTGTAGGTGCCGTCGGTTTTTCTGATATAATATTTATCCTGATATTCCACACCGTCCACAGTGTAGGTATCCACAAAGGAATAGATGGTGATCAGCTGTGCAACGATCGCAAATACGATCGCCAAAAGCAGAGCCACAGCGGTCAGGGCAATCACCGCGCGCTTTTGCTTTTTCAGCATGGAGACCTTGCGGTCGACCGCCTTCTTTTCCGCATCCTTGGTCCAACGCGCAACCAATCGCACGTCCTCCTCGGAGTCGATCACCGTCTCGGGGGTGATCAGCGTTCCTTCCAGATACCAACCCTCAAAGCGGTATCCCTTGCGCGTGGGAACGGGCAATGCGCCATAAGGCTTTCCGCACGTTCCCTCACGCGTCGAAACGGCTATACTTCCCTTGCCTGCGTCAAATATCAGGTTGATAATCGTTTCTGTACTCATTCGTCTTTTTCGTGTTCCTTCCTATGAAATCTGGCATTCTGAGGACTTGGCGTTCCGATCAATGGCGGACACGTCTTCTCAGCAGAATGACCGCGCCCGAAATGATCATTGCCAGGGCGGGGATCACCGTCAAAGCTACCGTGGTCACGATAATTGCGGAATTTACCTGCGTTGCGCCGCTTTCATCGGTCGTCTTGTGGTAATCGGTACCGATATCGGTGGAGCTCAAAGCCAGGAAGCTCAAGCCCACGGGGTTGACCTCCTTGCCCATGTAGCGCAGGACCGCAAGCAGTGCATCGGTGTTGCCGTAAGAGGTACTTGCAAGCACCGCATCCTTTGCAAACTCGGTAGAACCAACTGCGCACACGTGCGAGATCTTGTTGACGTTGGTATATCCCATACCCTCGGCAACGGTACGCTTTTCGGCAGAGAGGGTCATGACGTTAAAGATGTCCGCACCGCCAAGAGGTGCACCGCTTTGATCCTTAAGAATCTCACCGTTTGCTTGCACGGTGTAGTTTGCTCTGGACTCATCGGTTCCGGCATGGAACATGTCGAACACCGTACGCATCCAACCGTTGTTGCTGTAGGTGCCGTAGCTGTAGGCAGGCACACCGTTTTTGGTATCCTCCATGACGTATGCACGGTCGTAGTTGGAGGAAAACGCAATCGGAATAGCGTTGCCGAAGATCACCTTGGGAGAGACAGTAGAGGAAATAATATCGTCCAGCGCTGCAGCACCGGAGCCCTTTCCTACAGGGTACTGTGCAACAAAGGTGTTGCCCGTTCCGTCCAGCGCGTTGAGTGCATCGGTCACCACGTAGTTACCGGTCACGGTCTCGCCGCTTTCGTTCTTGCCCTCGGCACGCAGGTACTCAATTCCCCAAAATCTCAAATACTCTTCAAGATTGGGCATTGCGGGCGTATCGGCATCCATAAAGACCATATAGGAGTAGGATTGTGCCAGGAAGCGATCCAGCTTGACGGTTTCCGCAACCTCAACCGCGTCGTTGCCAAAGGCGCTGACAAAGTCGGTCTGCGGGTCAAAGGTAATGATCAGGCGGCAGTTTTCGGGGATCTCGTCCTTTTCCAGGTCGATGAATTGGATCTCATATCCCGCGCCCTCAATCACGTTCATAAATTCGCCGTACTCTTCCCAATTTTCTCTGTCCGCAAGGTCCAGATTGGCAAAGGGCTCGCCGTGGTTGACCGTCAAAGCGCAGATGGGCGCCTCCGCTCCGGTAACGTCAAGGATCTGCTTGACGAACTGCTTTTGCCCATTGTAAGCCACGGGCACGTCACCGGCACTCTCCGAATCGTACGTATAGTAAGAGCGCACCGTGCTGACGCGGTACTCGGATCCGCTGGCAACGATGATGTTGCTTTGATAAATGTTAGAGTAAGAGGTGCTGCGGTACATATCGACCGACGAAGGGTTGCTCCACACGTCGCGATAGGAGACCTTAATGGTGTCCGGGAACTTCTTTTGCAGATTCAGCGCCGTGTAATACACGTAGCGCATCGAATCCTTTTGCTTCAAAATATCCGGCTCTGCGCAGAAGATGATATCTACCTGCACCGGTTCCTCACGGGTCTTGTTTGCCTCGTCGATGATATAGTCCAGATAATCGACCGTTTCATCCATCAGGGTATACAAGCCGCTGTATTTTTTGATGGTTTCCTTTTCCTCGTAGACGTTATAAGGAACCTCGGGGGTCAGATCGATATACCAAAGCCGACCGTTGCAAAGTGCCGTCATACCAACGTTCAACAGCAACACCGCCGCAATGACCGCGGCGCAGATTCCCAACGAGGCGGAGCCGTGACGGAGCTTGCGCCCCCATCCGTTTCCGTTATTCATTTCAATTCTTTCCTTTCTTCGGGATTTTCATCACGCGCGACGGCGCTTGACCAGCACGATGACACCTACAGCCAGGGTAACGACTGCAGGGATTGCAGCAAGAGCCACCGTCCAACGCAACATTTGCGCCGTTGTAATGGTGCTGATATCGTAGGATGCAAAGGGCTTGATGGTAAGACCTGCGGGAGTACTTCTCTCTCCCACCACGTCCAAAAGGCGGAACATGACGTCGCCGTTATCGTATACGGCAGACTGCAAAAATTCCTTTGCCGAGAAGTTGACCGAGCTGACAACGCCTACGTAAGAAGAACCGTTGCCGTTATTTTGCTCCGTCACGCTCATCAACATAAAGGGACCGTCGTCCACGACCTTACCGTTTGCCCAGGAGAGTGCGCTGTTGCCGCTGTAATACAACGGATACAGCGTGCGTGCACCGCTCATGCTGCGGTAGGTTCCGTCGTGCTGATCGGTATATCCTTCGGAGGTGACAGACAGCGCAGTCGCGTTGCTGAACACCACGTACTTTGCGTCGGGATTGAGGAAGTCCTTTGCCGCCTCGGACTGCGTTGCCTCACCGTAGATGGTGTAGCCGTCGGAGGTCAGGGATTGAGACTGATCCTGCACCATGTAGCGATAGGAAACCTCGGTGGTCGCGTTTTTCGCGTAGTCGGTCGCCACGCCCCATTCCTTCAGGTAAGCCTCAAAGTTGGGCAGGCTCGGCGTTCCGTTCTCCAGGAATACGAAGAAGGAATGCCCGTCCTCCTTAAGGAACTCATCTAAGATCTCCTTTTCGGAAACCTTGGAAAGATCGTCGGTGATCAGGTCGGAATTCGGATTGTAGCTGATGATCATATCACAGTTGTCGGGGATCGATTCCTTGTAAAGGTCGATATACACCACGGTGTAGCCCGCATCGTCAAGAAGGGTCAGCAGCTCGTAGTCGTAAAAGACCTCGCCGTGATTGCTCAAAAGGCAAGCGATGCGAGGATCGGTATCGATCGCTCTCATCAGCGCTGCACTCAGCTTCTTTTCTCCGTTATACGCCCATGGCTCACCGGAGGTCTCGTCCTCAAACACGTAGAACTCCATCCAGTTGTAAACGCGATGATACTCGCCGCTGACCACGATCACGCTGGTGGAGATGATCGCAGTTTCGATCACCTCACCCGTCAGCGGATTTGTGCTGGTGGTATACGGCTTTACGGGGGTAGGATTGGTAAAGATGTCCAGGAACTTGACCTTGACGTTGTCAAAGCGCTCCGCTAAGGACATCGCCGTGTGATACAGATAGTAGTTCGGGCTGTCGTCAGCCTTGACGTTGTCCTCCAGGTCGCAGAACAAAATCTCTACCGTGGGAGCCTTGGCGTCCTCAAACGCATTCTCCAGGAGCGAGTAGCAATCCTCGGAAACGTCAAACGCCTCCACCGGCGTCAAATACGCATACAGCGAATAGCGCTCGACCAGGGAGGTCAATACCGCATTGGCAAGCACCGCGACCACGATCACCATGACCGTCAGTGCCACCGAAACCGCGGCATAGCGCGCCTTTTTGTTTCGGATAAACTTTTTTCTCATACAAACGATCCTCCGCTTCGATCAACCCCAACGGCGCTTTTCGTACACGCGGATGGTCAGGAACAGAAATACAAAGGTCAAGGACAGATAGTAGAACAGCGCCGCAAAATCGAACACGCCGTTGCTAAAGGCGGTGTAACGGCTGAGCACCGAAACCCAATCGATGACAAAGCGGATCGCGTAGCTGCCGATCAGGGGCTGTCCGTTGGCATCGGTCAGCATGTTGAACACATTCAAAAGCACCATCACGGCAATGACGCCAATGGTGATAACGGCGGAGGAGAGCTGATTTTCGGTGAGCGCGGAGATCAGCGTACCGATGGCGATCAAGGCGGCCCCCAGCAAAACGACGGCAATAAGAGAGCCGACGATCTGCCCCGTTACGGGACCGATGTGCGTCAGGGAATACTCGGTGCCGTTGCGCTCGGCGGCGGCAATGACGTAAAGCGGAATGAAGTTGATGCAGGAGAGCAGCACGCCGCTGACAAACATGGTCAGCGCGGCAAGGTACTTACCAAGCACCATACCCGTAATAGTAACGGGCGCGGTGAGAAGCATCTGCTCGGTGCGCATTTTACGCTCCTCGGCAAACAGACGCATCGTCAGCAGCGGGATCAGGATCACAAAGGACATGATCAGGTAGAAAAAGTAGGTGTTGGTGCTGTAGCTGCCCGAAACAATGGTGGTGTAGCAGCACAGCAATGCTGAGAATGCCAAAAAGATTCCCAGATAAATATATCCGATCGGATTGATGAAGTAGGAAGACATCTCCTTACGATAGATGGCAAACATAAAAAAGTTCCTTTCTGTTTTGAAAATAAGTCCTGCGTATCAGGACGCCTTGCAAAGATTATTCATCATCCGACTCATCGGATTGATTGTGAGAAGCCTCGGCTCTTTGACGCTCCGCATCTGCAAACAAGGTAGCGCCGATCTCCTTTTCGGGCTTGCTTGCCTGCGCGCCTCTGCGGTTCTTGCGAGCAATGCGCTCCTGTCCGCCCAGGGTCTTCTTTTCCTCGGACTTGTCCACCACCGAGATAAAGATATCCTCAAGGCTCATGCCAAGCGCCTCCATGCCGATCAGGGGCCAATTGCGCTCTACCAGCTGGTAGAACAGCTTTTTGCGGATATCGATGCCCGCGTCGCTCTCGATCATGTAGGTGTACGCATCTCCGTCACGCTCGGCAAGCGGCTCTGCGTAAGAGATGCCCTGGGTGGAACGCAGCATAGAGAGAACGTCCTTTTGCGGACCGACGATCTTAACGTTGAAGCGGCGATTGTTGCTCATGACGTTTGCAATGTTCTCGGTCTTTTCGTTTGCAACGATCTTACCCTTGTTGATAATGACGATGCGATCGCAAACGGCTTGTACCTCCTGCAGAATATGCGTGGAGAGAATGACCGTGTGCGCCTTACCGAGACCGCGGATCAGGTTGCGGATCTCGATGATCTGCTTGGGGTCAAGACCTACGGTAGGCTCGTCAAAAATAATGACCTTCGGGTTGCCGATCAGCGCCTGCGCAATACCCACTCTTTGGCGGTATCCCTTGGAGAGGGTGCGGATGACCTTGTGGTACATCTCCTTGATCTTCACCGTCTCGCAGATCGAATCAATGTGCGGCTTGCGATCCAGCTTGCAGCACTTCAGGTCGTATGCAAAGTTCAGATACTCCTCCACCGTCATATCCAGATACAGCGGCGGTTGCTCGGGCAAGTAGCCGATCAGCTTTTTGGCGCCGATGGGATCGCTGAGAATGTCGATGCCCGAAATGCACGCCTTCCCCGAGGTGGAGGAAAGATACCCCGTCAAAATATTCATGGTCGTGCTCTTTCCCGCTCCGTTGGGGCCGAGAAAACCTACGATCTCACCGTCCTCAACCTCAAAGCTGATGTCGTCAACGGCACAAGTCGTACCGTAGTTTTTTACAAGATGCTCAATTTTTATCATAGGAATTCGCTATCCTTTCCGAATCATTTGCGTTGGTGCAAATATTCCCTCAATAAATTTTAATACAAATATTATTCTATCATAAATATATGAATACATAATGAACGGATGTAAAAATATTGCAGTCTCATTTGAAGACTTGGTGAAAAATTTGTGTCATTTCACAAAAATATTGCCTTGATTGCATAAATCGCCCACAAAAGGCAAAAATAATGACAGCAAGACGCGCGGCACTTCCCTTTTCATTCCGCGCAAAAGCAATTTTCATCATACCAAAGGAGAATCAAAAATGTCCAATCATCCAAACAACCGAAAGGAATCCGCATTCCTGCAAAAGCTCAAGCAGATCCGTGTCAACCGCGCGGTCTACCTTTGTGCCATCGTGGTACTGCTCTCCCTCTCCGTGGTGCTTGCCATTACCGCAATCGCCAACCGTGCAAAGAAGGATCCACCGCTTGACACCCCCACCGACACCACCGTCGAATCCCCATCCGATACACAACAGCCAAGTACCGACACCGACAGTGAGCCAACCTACAACAACGCCATTCCCGAATTGGCACTTCCCGTCTCCGGCACGCTCTCCAAAAAGCACAGCGTGGACACGCAGGTCTTTTCCCCTACCATGAACGATTATCGCGTACACCTTGGCATTGACATTGCCACCGAGGAGGCAGCCCCCGTATGCGCCGTTGCAGAGGGTACGGTGGCACAGATCTGGGAGGATCCCATGATGGGTTGGTGCGTAGCGATCTCTCATACCGGTGATTGCGTCACCGTTTACAAAAACCTTGCAAAGCAGCTGGGCGAAGGGATCACCGTAGGCGCCGAGGTAGCCGCAGGACAGTTGCTTGGAAGCGTGGGTGACACCGCACTTTTGGAAATTGCGGAGGAGCCGCACCTGCACATGGAAATGACCGTAAAGGGCTTGCAGGTGGATCCGCTGGAATATTTCAGCAAATCCGTCCTCTCCACCCTGACCGAGGACTCCATTTACGAATCCGAGCTCGGAAAATAATGCAAAAAGGGATATGCCGCGTGCCGCAGCACGTGACCTATCCCTTGTCTTTTTTCATCACCCGGACGCGCTCTGCCGCATATGCTTTGAATGAGGCTTACTTCAGCCTCAAAATCAAAAAAGCAAGCAAAGGAGATCCTATGGCGCAATTTACAAACCAAGCGCAATTATCATACAACAACTCGGTCGTCAACTCCAACGTGGCAGTCGGCGAAATTCTTGAGGTACTCTCCGCCGATAAAAATGCGGTGGTGAACACCTACACGCAGGGCGATGGCGTGACCTACGTCATCAGTGCAGTCAACGCAGGCGGCACCCCCACAAGCGGCGTTACCGTCAGCGACAACCTCGGTGCGTACACGCTCGGCACAGAGACCCTCTATCCCCTGACCTACGTGGACGGCTCGGTAAAGCTGTATATCAACGGCGTTCTGCAGGCGGCTCCCACGGTTACCGTCGGTCCACCCCTGACCTTTGAGGGCATCACCATCCCCGCAAACGGCAACATGGTGCTCGTTTACGAGACGCGTGTCAATCAATTCGCCCCCTTGGGCGAGACCGACAGCATCGTCAACACCGCCACCGTCAGCGGAAACGGCATTCCCACGCCGCTGACCGTCAGCGAAACGGTAACGCCCTTGAACGCGCCCGAATTGACCATTACCAAGAGCATCACCCCCGTTCCCGTGACTGAGAACGGCATCGTGACCTACACCTTCGTCATTCAGAACTACGGCAACACTGCCGCTGACGCGAGTGCCAACGTCACCGTCACCGACACCTTTGATCCCGTCCTCTCCGATCCCGTTGTCACACTCAACGGCACGCCCCTCGCGCAAGGAAGCGGTTACACCTACGTGGCAACCGACGGGCAATTTGCAACCGTGCCCGGTGTGATCACCGTGCCTGCGGCGACCTATACGCAAAACGCGCAGGGTGCTTGGACGGTTACTCCCGGCACCGCAACCTTAACCGTCAGCGGAACGATCTGAACGCAATTTCACTCCCAATAAAAAGGGCTGAGTTCCATCGAACTCAGCCTCTTTGCTTAAAAAATCAAGCACGTGACGCCATTTGATCCTCTTGCCAGCGATAAAAACGCTTCTTTGCAAAAAAGACACCTACAAAAGCGGAAATCATGCAAAGCACCGCGTACAGCATCACGTTGGGGTTGAACTCCCAATCCGCCGAGCTGTTTGCAATTCTCTCGGCATAGCCATCGTGCTCCACCGTAACCGAGTGGACGTAGTCGAAATAAAAGCTCGTTTTCCACTCGAAAAACACCTCCTGCGGCAGGCGCGGATAGAGCGTAAAGCCCTCCAGCTCGATCTCCTCGCGCGCTTTGCCGTCACCAACCACAACGGTCACGCGGTCGACGACCACCTTTTCGTTACCGGAATTGACCAGATATCCGCTGATCTGTGCAACGTTATTCTCGTAGGTCGCGTCCAGCGCCGAGGAGGAGACCTCAAACCGCTCCTTGACCTCAATGCCTCCGCCACGGTTCATTCCAAACAAGGAGAGCAGGGACATCACAGCGCAAAACAGCGCAAGAAGCATGCACAAAAGCACCGCCAGATTGTAGCCTACGTGTCGTGTCAGCTCTTTTTTCCATTCCTTCATACTCATTTCTCACTTTCTTGGTCGGGATATGCCCCAAACACAGCAAAATCAATCACGCCGATGCGTGTGCCGGGCGCCCATGCATGAATGCGCAGACGCACCTCGGTGCAGACCGTAGGAGAAAATACGCGGTAGTCAATGTTCATTTCCTCTTTGTTTTCGCGCAGATCGAGCAGCGTCACCCACTCCTCGCCGCACTTCCCCTCCAACGTGTAGCACACGGGAGCAGGCAAAATGCCCTTGCCGTAGTCCAAGTCCAGCTCACGCCACCATACGCGCATCGCTTGCGCGCAAAACGGTGCTTGCAGATTGCAGGTCAGGGTGGGCATCGGGTCCTCCCGTTGCGGCTCCCACCACGTCAGGCTGTGCTCGTCCACCGCATACAATGCCTCTCTGCCGTAAATTTGGCTCGACGCCTCGGTGGGAACGCGCCCCGTCAGGGACACCCATTCGGGAGAATTGCAAGCCACGGGATCACGCATCACACCCGGTGCGTACTGCGGCGTATCGGTAACACCGTGCGGACAGTACAATTCGCCGTTCTCGTCCACCGCGACAAGATCCATGCCGATGCGGCGTTCATAGCGGTGCAACGTGGGAGATACCACCGTGTAAAATGCCCACAAGGTGTTATCGGGGCCGTGCTCCACACATCCATGTCCTGCCCCCGCAACCACGCCGTAACGGCTGTAAGTTAGAGGGTTCTTTTTTTGATAGATAAAATTGTCCAGCGGACCGTCATCCGAGTAGTACACGCCCATCGCATAGGCGGAATTGCAGGTATCGGGAGCACCGTAGATCAAGTAATAACGACCGTTGTGCTTGACCATGTGCGGTCCCTCCACCCAACCAAAGGCGCGGTTCTGATTGTGAAAGCCCTTTCGCTCCCACACGTGGTCGGGATTCATCTGAAAGAGCACCTCGGAACCGCGGATGACGCGACGGGGATCATTGCGATCCAGCTCGTATCCCACAATTCTGCAATCAAATTTGTGGGGCGCGTCACAAGGGACGGAGGAAAAAGCGTAGAGATAGATTCTTCCGTCGTCATCGGCAAACAGCCCGGGATCGCACGGGCGGAAGGTAGAGCCGTCGGGCATAATAAACTCGCCAAGCTCACGGAAGGGACCTGTGGGACTGTCCGACTCGTAAAGCGGGCAAAACCACGCAGTCAGCAAAAACTTGTCCCCCCACGGAATGATGGTGGGGCTGTATTTGGGGCAATACGGCTCTGTGCGCACGTGCTCCCAATTGGCAAAATCCTCGCTCACCCACGCCATACCGTAGCTGGGGTAAAGATACCATTTTCCGCCGTGGTAAAACACCGTGGGATCGGAAATGGAGCGATAGTCGGGAGTGGTAATCTTTGCAGGCTTGTTTTCATGGCTGAACATCCCGTACTCCTGCGAATACCACTCGTCCTTTCCGCGCGGAAGGGACGGAATGGGAAGCGGATTGCAATACGTTAATTGTTCTTTTGTTTTTTTCATGATCGTCAACCTCAATTTAACGGTTCGCCGCGATAAACGACGCGCTTTATGTTCAAGTCGGGATCCACCAGCAGCAGATCCGCGCGTTTTCCAACCTCAATGCTACCAACCGTACCGTCAATTCCCACCATGCGTGCAGGGTTGACGGTGGCACAAGCAATGGCATCCTCCAAGGGGATGTTTGCAAAATCCATCAGGTTTTTCACACCGTCCCACAAATTCAGCGTGCTGCCTGCCAGCGTACCGTCGGCAAGCACCGCTTTGCCGTTCTTCAAAAAGACGGGCATGCCTGCAATCGAGTACTCCCCGTCGGGGCATCCCGTGCCTGCCATGGAGTCGGTGATCAGCACGGTCTTGTCCGCACCGAGACAACGATACGCCAAGGCAATCATTTCGGGGCAGACGTGTACGCCGTCCACGATCAATTCCCCGTAGCCGCCTCCCAAAAAGGCAACGGCAACCGCACCGCCCTCACGGTGGTGCAAGGGGGGCATTGCATTGTAAAGGTGGGTAAAGGAGGTCGCACCGCGCGCGATTGCAACACGTGCTTCGCCTGCCGAAGCACAGGTGTGCCCCAAGCCAAGCGTTGCACCGTGCGAGAGAACCGCTTTTGCAAACGAACCGTCCTCGTCCAGCTCCAAAGCGGCGCTGACGTGGCAAGGAACGTGCACCAGGCGCAAAAAGTGCTCGGCGTCCGCAGCGGTAGGAAGCGCCAGCAAATGTGGGGCGTGTGCGCCTTTTTTGCCGGGATTGAGCCAGCGTCCCTCAAAATGAATGCCCTCATAGCCGCACGCTTCAATGGCGGCAATCGCATTCTCCCATTCCTCCTCGGTAGCGGAGGCAAGCGTTGCAAAAACCGATGTTACGCCGCGTTTGGCGTAATCCAGCTTCATCAATTGCATTTGCTCCTTGGTGGCGTTGGCAAAATCAAAGCCCGCACGCCCATGGGTGTGCACGTCCACAAGACCGGGAAGAACGCAAAGCCCGTGCGCGTCAATATGCGCGTCAGCTGCTTTTTCACAGCAATCCATGTCCATGGCAACGATCGTGCCGTCCTCGATCAAAACGGGACAATTTTTCAGCCACTTGTGCGTGGTGCTCCACACATTGCCGCCTTCAATCAGATATCTCATACTCCACCTCCGGAACAAATCTCATTTACATCATTATAACACGCTTTTTGCAATTGTGCAAGGGGTTCAAAAAATCTTTTCAAACATCTTGAAAAATATTCGCGATTGTGCTATAATAACAGCATCTTTTGATAAGGAGAATCCAACATGTTAAACGTATCGCACGTAACGAAAAAATACGGCAAGCTGCTTGCCTGCAACGACGTCAGCTTTTCTTTGGAGCCCGGCAGCGTCACCGTTCTGTTAGGCCCTAACGGGGCAGGAAAAAGCACGCTTATGAAGGCTGTGATCGGCTTTTTGCGCTACGACGGTGACGTCACCGTTGGCGGAATCCCCAACAAAACCACCGACGCGCGCCGCCTTTTGGGATACATTCCGGAGCTTCCCTCCCTCTATCCCAATCTGACCGTTTCGGAGCACTTGGAATTCATTGCTCGCGCATACCGTCTGACCGATTACAAGGCATACGCCGAGGAGCTTTTGGAACGATTTGAATTGAGCGACAAGCGCAAAAAATTCGGCGACGAGCTCTCCAAGGGAATGCAGCAAAAGCTGAACATTTGTCTTGGACTGTTGCCCCGCCCCAAGATGCTCCTTTTGGACGAGCCGATGATCGGTCTTGACCCCCACGCCATCAAGGAGCTCAAGCAAATGATGGCGCAAATGCGCGAGGAGGGGTGTACGCTTCTGGTCAGCACGCACATCATCGACAGCGTGGACATGCTGTGGGATCGTACCATCATCATGCAAAACGGTACCGTTCGTGCAAACGTGCTCCGCACCCAACTGGAATCGGAGAATAAAACGCTGGAGGATCTCTTCTTTGAGGTGACCGAGGGCGTTGCATCTCCCGCGGAGGACGCACAATGAAGCTGTTTTTCTATTACGCCTTTTGCTCGATCAAAAACCAGATCCGCAAGCTGTTTAAGACCTGGGTCGCCATCTTCCTTGTCGCTTGCCTTGCCTTTGGTGTTCTGATCGGTGCGGGAGCCGCCTTTTTGGAGGACCTTGCCGGTGAGGAAGAAGAAATCCCCGGCGAGGAAGAAGAATTCCCGGAGGAAGAGCTTCCGGAAGAGGAATTCCCCGAAGAGGAGTGGACCGAAGAGGACGCCGCCATGATGATGCAGATCGTAGAGCTTGTCATTGCCGCCGTGATCCTTTTGACCTTTGTCCTGAACGCGCTGAGTGCCGACAAGAGCGGCTGCGCGGTGTTTTTGCAGGCAGACGTCAATTTGCTGTTCGCCTCCCCCATGAAGCCGCAATCGGTGCTTCTGTTCCGCCTGATGACGCAGATCGGCACCTCGCTGGTGCTCAGCATTTATCTGCTGTTCCAGGTACCCAACATGGTCATCAACCTCGGCATTCCGCTCTGGGGTGCCATTACCGTCATTTTTGCTTGGGCATTTCTTTTGATCTTAAGCAAGCTCGTGCAGGTGTTGCTCTACACCGTGGCGTCTACCTATCCATCCGTCAAACGCCGTCTGCGTCCCACCATTTTCGCCCTGCTTGGTGTGCTGGTGGCAAGCTTTGTCATCTATTGGAAATCCACCTCCGCCACTCCGTTTGAGGCGGCGCTTCAATTCTTCAACGCACCCGCAACGCGTTGGATCCCCATCTTCGGCTGGCTGAAGGGCTTTTGCATGTTTGCCCTGGAGGGCAATCTCCCCTTGGCACTTCTTTCGCTGGGACTTCTGATCGCCTCCGCTGTGGGGCTCATTTGCCTGATCTGGACGATGCGCGTCGATTTTTACGAGGACGCCATGGCAAAATCCGAAGAGACGGCAGAGCTCCAGCAGGCGGTACAGAGCGGACAGACCGTGGTTGCCAAGAAGAAAAAAGACCGTAGTGAAAAGCTCCGCCGCGACGGCTTGCGGCACGGCTTTGGTGCAAACGTCTACTTTTTTAAAGCGATGTATAACCGCTTCCGCTTTGCACATCTCGGCTTCTTTACCACAACGGCATTGACCTACCTTGCAATTGGACTCGGGGGCACGTACATTCTGCGCTTCATGATGGAAACGGTAAACTTTACTCCCATCGCGCTGATTCTGGCAGCGGTCGCCTTTTTCCGCTCGCTCGGCAATCCCCTCTCGCAGGATACGCAAATGGATAGCTTTTTGATGGTTCCCGAAAGCCCGTGGGCAAAAATGCTCTTTTCACTTTTGGGCGGCAGTGCAAACTGCGCCCTGGACCTTTTGCCGGCAATGCTGTTCTCGGCACTGATCATGGGCTCAAATCTTTTGGAGGCGTTTGCTTGGTTGGTATTTATCGTCACGCTTGATTTTTATTCCACCTGCGTGGCAACCTTTATCGACCTTTCCATCCCGGTCTCTGCCGCCAAGCCCGTCAAAACCATCATCCAGGTGATGTTCGTCTATTTTGGATTGTTACCCGACGCCATCATTCTGATCGTGGGCGGAATCTTCTCTTTCCTGCCCCTTGCCGCAGTCATTGCCGCAATCGTCAACGTTGCCGTAGGCGCCGTGTTCTTTTCACTCTCTCCCCTGTTTTTAGCAAACGGGAGAAAATAACTTGTTCGACCGAAACACAAAGGGGGAAGCTTCATTCGTGAAGCTTCCCCCTTTTTGATATTCAACTTATACGCTGTATCTTTCCAGCATTTTGATCAAGCCGTCCTTGTGACCGCGACGGGCAATGTCAACCATTTCGGGCGTGGTTTGGTCACGCTTGCAGTCCATCAGCATGTCAAGATCGCCGCTGATCTCCAGGTCGAACGCGGGAATTCCGTGCTTGCGATACATATAGGTCGGAAGACTTCCCGCGGAGCAAACGATACCCGCCTTGTAGTTTTCGCGTCTTTGTGCACCGATGGCATCGCGGAAGCTGTCACTGTAGATCTGCTTGACCTCGTCGGCATCGGCAAGATAAGGCGCATCATCCTTGGCACTCTTGGAAACGATCAAGCCGTCTGCCGTAATGGAGCACAGGAAATGGAAGGAGAAGAGCGCACGCGGAGCGGCGGACTCCATCAGCTTGATCAACGCGCGCACCTCGGGCTCGGAGTTCGGGTAAGGTCCTCGGTAGGTGGGACTGCGATAATCGGCGCTGGAAAGGTTGTAGCTGTAGTCGATCAGCTCCCAATCCGCGTCAAAGTTGCGGTTCAGATCCACACCGACGGCGTTGGTGCGAATGTACCACGGCGCGCCGTCCACCATCTTTTCACGCATGTCGGCATTGACCACGGGCAAAATCGCCATGCCGCAACGCTCCAACAGTTCGTGATGCTCGGTCAGCAGCTCACGCACCAGAGGCAAAAGGATCTCGGGACCGGATTCACCCGCGTGCACGGCACCCACACACGCAATCAGATTTTTACGGTTGCCCACGTACGCCGCCACCAGGGGCTTTCCGTACACGGTATTACCAACCTGCTCCAGGGTCACGTCATTCGGAAAATCCTTTTGCAGTGCATAGGTCTTTTCCAAAATCTCGTCAAAATGCCACCACACGCGGCGATCGCGCACCGTTACGGGCGCAGGACCCGTCAGATACTCGCCAAAGCGCTCTCTGCCCACCCAATACACGTAGGTCTTTCCAACCTCCACGTCGTAATCGGTGTATTCGCAGAACGTATTATCAATTTCAAGCTCGCCGTCAAAAACGATCTCGTCCTCGCGCGGCAGCAAACAGTCAAAGTATTCCCACTCGTCGTAGTCGAACACGTATCCCGTTTCTTCGCGACGGTAGATGATGACCTTACTTCCAAAATTAGGCTTTCCGTCCTTATAGACCTGAAAATTGAGCTTGACACATTGGCACTCGCCGCCGTCCTTCACCTCAACGACCGATCTCGCATTCAGCTTTAATACCTTTTTCATAAGTCTTTTCCTCACTTTCTGTATTTGAAACGTTGCATTCTGTTACAATTTATTTTCCGTAGCGCTTCAGCATACTGATCAAGCCTGCCTTGTGCGCTTGTACCATCAAAGAGATCATTTCGGGAGTGGTGTTGCCGCGAATGCTTCCGTCCAGCATATGCAGGTCTCCGCTCAGCTCCAGATCGAAAGCAGGGATACCGCGATGATACAGATACGTAGGAATGCTGCCCGCAGAGCACGCAATTCCAGCCTTGTAATTTTCTCTCTTGGGAAAATCGATCGCATCGCGGAAATGATCGCTGTAGATCTGCTTGATCTGATCTGCCATGGCAAGATATGCCTCGTCACCGGTGGCGCTTTTGGATACGATCATGCCCTCTGCCGTAACCGAGCAAGGACCGTGGAAGGAAAATGCCACGCGCGGATCGGCAAGCTTTAAAAACTGAAGCACGGCGCGCACCTCGGGCTCGGAGTTCGGGTATGGTCCTCGATAAGTGGGACTGCGGTAGTCGGCACTGGAAAGATTGTAGCTATAGTCGGTCAAATCCCAATCGGCATCCAGGTTGCGATTGATGTCAACGCCTGCCGCATTGGTACGAATATACCAGGGGGCGCCATCTACCATTTTTTCACGCATATCGGCGTTGACCACGGGCAGGATTGCCAAACAGCTTTTCTTTAACAGCTCACTTTGCTCACGCGCCAGCTCACGAACCAGCGGCAAAAGAATCTCGGGGCCTGACTCACCTGCGTGAACGGCACCCACGCAAGCAACCACGGGCTTTGTGCGATCCCCTGCAAAAATTGCCATCAGAGGCTTTCCAAACACGGTGTTGCCCACCTGCTCCAGCGTGATCAACTCAGGAAAATCCTTTTGCAGAGCATACGTCTTTTCCAACACCTCATCAAAGTGCCACCACACGCGGCGGTCACGCACCGTTACGGGCGCAGGACCCGTCAGATACTCGCCAAAGCGCTCTCTGCCCACCCAATACACATAGGTCTTTCCAACCTCCACATCGTAATCGGTGTATTCGCAGAACGTGTTATCAATTTCAAGCTCGCCGTCAAAAACGATCTCGTCCTCGCGCGGCAGCAAACAGTCAAAGTATTCCCACTCGTCGTAGTCGAACACGTATCCCGTTTCTTCGCGACGGTAAATAATGACGTGGCTTCCAAAATTGGGCTTTCCGTCCTTATAGACCTGAAAATTGAGCTTGACGCATTGGCACTCGCCGCCGTCCTTCACCTCAACGACAGATCTTGCGTTCAGCTTCAGTACCTTTTTCATATTGGGCTCCTCCGTTTTTCCGCATTTTGCACACAGATGTACGTCTTTAGCATATCACATTCCAACCCAATTGTCAATATTCCAAGTCAAAAATATCAATCGTAATCACAAAAAGATCAAATTTTATCCCTTGCTCCTTCCTTTTTGTTTGCCCATGCAAGGGTATGCGAGCGGATCTCACGGCGAGAAAGCAGAAGTATGAAAAGATTGATCACCGTCATGGCAGAAATGGCAAAATCCGCAATGCTCCACACCGCCTCCGGAGCAAAAGAAACGCCGTACAGCACGCATGCGCCAAAGGCGAGCAGATACAGCGCGTGCCAGCTCTTTTTAGAGGAAAGAAAACGGATGCTCTCCAGCCCGTATCCACCCCAGCAAATCAAGGTAGCATATCCAAAGCAAAAAACCGCGGCGGCAAGAAACCACTCCGCAAAGCCGCCCAGCACCGAAGAATACGCCCCTAAGGTAAACAGTACTCCCTCACCGCCCGATACGCCGCTGACCAATATCACAAGTGCCGTTGCCGTGCAGAGCACAATGGTATCGGCAAAGACCTCAAAGATCCCCCAGATCCCTTGATCGGCAGGGCTTTTGGCATCGGCGGAGGCATGTGCCGTGGGAGCCGTTCCACAGCCAGCCTCGTTGGAAAGAAGCCCACGCATCGTTCCAACACGAAGTGCGCGAGAGGTCAGAAAGCCGATCGCACCTCCTGCCACGCTTCCTGCGGAAAACGCCTCCCGAAAAATAGACACCATAGCGTCATCAAGTACATCCCAACGCAGAATCAGCACCGCCGCCGACAGCACGATATAGCCCAGCGTCATGATGGGAACGAGATATTCGGTGAGTGCCGAGATCCCACGGCTTCCGCGTGCAATGAGAGGGAGCGTCAAAAGGATCAATCCCACACCTGTGATCCACGGAGGAAGCCCCACTACGCGTTCCAACGTTTGCCCGATGGCGTTGACCTGGATCACGCATCCCATGCTCAAGGCGTCAATAACAGTCAAAATCGCAAAAACGCCCCCAAGCACCGCCGCCGCGCGATGACGGCGCACCCTTGAAAGTGTGTCGCGGATATAATATACCGCACCGCCGAAAAGGCTCCCGTTTGCCGTCTGTCTTCGATGCACCACCGCCAAAAGGATCTCGGCGTATTTGAGGATCATGGCAACCAGAGCGGAGACCCACATCCAGAACACCGCTCCGGCGCCACCAATGGCAATGGCGTTTGCCACGCCAACGATGTTCCCTACCCCAAGCGTCCCCGCCAGCGCCAGCATCATAGCGCGAAAGGAGGATATTCCCGATTTGCTCCCACCGCCAAGCAAGGCTCCCAGCATACGCCGCGGCTTTAAAAACGGGTATCCCTTTAAATAAAGGAGGAAAAAGACGCCAAGTGCCAATAGGATCGGGGGGATCAACCCTCCCGTCAATAACCATTTTATCATTTTTAAACCTCCAAAAAGCCGTTTTTTCATTCTATTCCCCCGTCCCAAAAACTATACCGCCGCACTTTCGCCATTTTTAGCACCCTACTACACCTAAAAAACAATAAAATTGTTAAAAGAATGTGAATAATGCAAAAAAGGGCTTGATTTTTCCAAAAAACGGTATAAAATATTAGCATGAGTTAGCACTCAAAAGTTTCGAGTGCTAAAATCAAACAAAAAAGTGAATCATTTCTCAAAATACAAGGAGGACTTGAAACATGAACATCAAACCGCTTTCCGACCGCGTTGTGGTCAAGCTTGTGGAGGCTGAGGAAAAGACCAAGACCGGTATTCTTCTCACCGCCGCCGCTCAGGAAAAGCCGCAGATCGCAGAGGTCGTTGCAGTTGGCCCCGGTGCGCGCGACGATAACGGCGCGCTCATTCCCATGGAGGTCAAGGTTGGCGACAAGGTCATCACCGGCAAGTATTCCGGCACCGAGGTAAAAATGGACGGTCAGGAGTACACCATTGTAAAGCAGAGCGACATTCTCGCAATCGTAGAATAATTTTTAGTGAGGTAAACAAACATGGCAAAGGATATTCTCTACGGAATTGAAGCACGCAACGCGCTCTCTCGCGGCGTGGATAAATTGGCAGACACCGTCAAGATCACGCTTGGCCCCAAGGGCAGAAACGTGGTGCTTGACAAAAAGTTCGGCTCTCCCCTGATCACCAACGACGGTGTGACCATTGCAAAGGAGATCGAGCTGGAGGACGAGGCTGAAAACATGGGCGCTCAATTGGTCAAGGAGGTTGCTACCAAGACCAACGACGCAGCAGGTGACGGTACCACCACCGCAACCCTTCTGGCTCAGGCTTTCGTTCGTGAGGGCATGAAGAACGTGACCGCGGGCGCAAACCCCATGGTCGTTCGCAAGGGTATGAAAAAGGCAGTTGACGCCGCTGTTGCAGCTCTGGTTGCAAACTCCAAAAAGGTCAACGGCTCTGCCGACATCGCTCGCGTAGGAACCATCTCCGCAGGCGACGAGGTCATCGGTCAGCTGATTGCAGACGCAATGGAAAAGGTCACCTCCGACGGTGTTATCACCATCGAGGAATCCAAGTCCGCCGACACCTACTCCGAGGTTGTTGAGGGCATGCAGTTCGACCGCGGCTACCTCTCCCCCTACATGGCTACCGATATGGACAAGATGGAGACCGTTTACGACGACGCTCTCATTCTGATTACCGATAAGAAGATCTCCAACATTCAGGAGATCCTGCCCCTCCTCGAGCAGATCGTCCAGGCAGGCAGAAAGCTGCTCATCATTGCCGAGGACGTAGAGGGCGAGGCTCTTACCACCCTCGTGCTCAACAAGCTCCGCGGCGTGTTCAACTGCGTAGCAGTCAAGGCTCCCGGCTTTGGCGACCGCCGCAAGGAAATGCTGCAGGATATCGCAATCCTCACGGGCGGTCAGGTCATCTCCTCCGAGATTGGTCTGGAGCTCAAGGATGCTTCCATTGACATGCTCGGTCACGCTCGCCAGGTCAAGGTCAACAAGGAGCACACCATCATCGTTGGCGGTGCAGGCAACACCGCAGACATTCAGTCTCGCATCGGTCAGATCCGCAACGCGATTGCTGAAACCACCTCCGATTTCGACCGCGAAAAGCTGCAGGAAAGACTTGCAAAGCTGGCAGGCGGCGTAGCAGTCATCAAAGTTGGTGCCGCTACCGAAGCTGAAATGAAGGAGAAGAAGCTCCGCATCGAGGACGCTCTCAACGCAACCAAGGCTGCAGTTGAGGAAGGCATCGTTGCAGGTGGCGGAACCGCTTACCTCAACGTCATCGCCGAGGTCGCCAAGCTCATCGACACCGTTGACGGTGACGAAAAGACCGGCGTTAAGATCGTCATCAAGGCGCTCGAGGAGCCCGTTCGCCAGATCGCAACCAACGCAGGCTTTGACGGCGGCGTTGTCGTTGACAAGATCATGTCCAGCGGCAAGATTGGCTACGGCTTTGACGCTTACAACGAGGTGTACTGCGATATGATGGCTGCAGGCATCGTTGACCCCACCAAGGTCACCCGTTCCGCACTTCAGAATGCGGCTTCCATCGCATCCGTCATTCTGACCACCGAGTCCGTTGTGGCTGATAAGAAGGAAGAAACTCCCGCTCCCGCAGCTCCTGCTGCAGGCATGGGCGGCGGCATGTATTAATTTAAGATGATTGTCGCAGGGGAGGAACTTTTCGAGAAAAGTTCCTCCCCTGCCCCCCTCTTCAAAAGCTTCCCTAAGCGTTACACCAAACCCGAAACTGCCCTGCGCAGTTCTTTTTTATCTTGGAAATTAAAAGAACTTTTCGAGAAAGGTTCCTCCCCTGCACCATGCCATAAGCCAACAAAAAAGCAGCCTCCCACCTTGGGGGGAGGTGGCACGCGACAGCGTGACGGAGAGGGCTTTTTGAAAACCGCATTTCGCGGTTCTTTTTTTATTGCTTCTTTCAATTTTTGTCGAATTTTGGTTGACACATACTGTTTTCCACGTTATAATTAACACTCGTCATCAATAAAAAAGAGACCGCATACTCACACCAACGGTCCACGCAAAAAAATTCATCGCATAAAAGAAGATGAGAAGGTACAAGCGTTCCCATCCGCAAGGAGCACAAAAAGTTGATGAATCAACAAACCAAAAGGCACAAAAAGGACCGAGTTCATTTTGAACTCGGTCCTTGGCGTTTATTTTTTATTGTCGTAGGAGCTGTAAGGTGAGCCGTAACGTGCACGCGTATGCGACATAGCACGTCTGCGGTGTCTTTTTACCAGCACGCGCCAGGTGATCAAGCCTCCCACAAGGAGCACTATACCTGCGATGACGCAGGGCAAAACGATTTCGATCAGAACGTTGTTATTGTTGCCCGTATCGTAATCGGCACCCAATTGCGCCTTGGAGAACACCGCCTCAAACACCAGCTCGGTCTCGTCTCCGCTTGCCGTTGCAGGCACGTTGCCCCAACCGATAAAGGTGTAGATAAAGCCCTCCTCTGCCTCCTTGGTGGGAGCCTCGGGAAGCACGATGATCTCGCCCGCCTCGTACTCGGCAGAGCTCCAGAGCTTTCCGTCTACCACGAAGCTGACGTGATAGATCATTTTTTCCACCACGGGGGTCACGGTTACAACAGCGGCAGGCATCACAAAGGTGAGCCCATCGGTGGGCACCTGTGTGCCGTCGGCAGTCGTAACGGTGGCACCGACAATGCGATAACCGTACACGCAGGGAATGTCAAACGAAACGACCTCGCCTGCCAAAGCGTTTTTGACAAGCTTTGAAACGTTGCAAAGCTCGCTTGCAACCGCCTTGATGCTGTAGGAATTGCAACGACGTACCGTCACGCTTCCGCTCACGCTCAATTCGGCACTCTCCAGGCGCGTCCAGCCGTCCGCCGTGCGTACATCAAACAGCGTTTCCACACCGTTTGATTTACTGTACGGGAGCGTGATCTGCGCCTCAAATTGTGCCTCTGTCATATCCTGCCAATTGCCGTTGTAGAAATGGAGCTGATAGTAAAGATCTCCGTCGATCTCCTCGCTCTGCAAAACAATGCGCTGGCAGCCCGATGTCAAAAATGCTTGCAACGCGTCCCCTTGGAGAGAAAGCGCAAGGCTGTTCTCCCAAGCTACGACCAGTGCCTTTTCCTCGCGCGCCGCCAGAATTGCCGCCTCCAGGACGTTGAGCGAGGGCTGCGCGGTATTCAGCGTGATCGCATCCTCGGTGTGCTCGGGCAGAAGAACCTCGTTCTCCCCGCCGATTGCCAAGGGGGTCTTTTCGTACTTTGCCGTGTAGGTAATGTCTCCCTGCACGGGCATAATGGTCTTATCCCAGCCGAGGAAGGTATATACGTAGCGGTCGGACGGAATGTTAAGCTCGCCGCCAAAGACGGGAGTTTCACCATACGCCCATTGCTCGCTGATCCCCTCGGTGCTGTTTTGCACGTACCAGGTAACCGTAAACTTTTTGGGCAGCTTTTGCATCGTACCCGTGTAGGTCGCGTTACCCGTCACGGGAGTGACCTCACGGTCCCAGCCCGAAAATTCATAACAATAATACTGCGTCTCCCAAGAGGAGATCGGAACGTAAGCCTCGGGCACGGGAACGGTGCCGTAAGCCAAGACCATGGGGTAAGAAACGCCGTCCACGACCCACGTTACGGTATAGGTCTGCTTTTTTGCCTCGTACAAGGGGTACAAAGACAGGTCCTCGGTAATAAAGGACATATTGGCGTCACTTCCGTCGGGAGCGACCCAGCCAAGCGGACGGTAGGCATACTCGGCAGTATCGGGACGCTCGGGCATCGGATAAGAAATGCTTTCGCCGTAGTTGACCGTTGCCTGATGCAAAATGCTTCCATCCACGTTATAAAAGGTAACGGTTTTCAAATTTCGAATGGATACCGCACGCGTAATCTTCTCGCTAAAGCGCAAGGTGGTGGGCTTTGCCACACCCTCGTACGCCTTGAGCACACCACCGTCCACCTCGATACGCAAAGCCTCGGTCAATGCGTCAAACACGGGAGCCGCAGGCGCCTCTCCGGGGTGCTCGACCTTATCGGGCTTTGGATAATCGTACGGATTTTTGACCACCGCAGGGGGATCTCCGGGATTGGGAACGGGGGTGGGTGCATCCGGCTCAAAATCCGGTTGCTTCACCGTGGGACGCGTTGGCTCCTCGATGCGATCTACCTTAGCGACCTCCTTTGCCGGGAAGGGCGTGTTTGCGGGATCCCAGTCTCCATCCGCAATCAGATGCACGGGATCCAGCACCTGCTCAAGGGTTCGACCCGCGATCTTCCACTTGGCATCGCGATATCCGTTTTGGTCAAAGCAGGTAGACACCACGTACAAATGCCCTACCAATTGGCGGTAGTGCTCATCCTTGCCCATTTCCTTGATGGTGCGCTGAACAATGGTGTTACCGTCGTACAGTCCCTTCAAGGTTTTGTAAAGATCACAGAAATTCTTTTTGAGCGCGTTGTAGTTCTTCAGATAGTAGGAATACATCGCGCTGTATTTTTGATGGTCGGAGGAATATTTTGCTGTGCGGATGTCGGCGTACCCCTTAAGCAGAACGCGCAAATTTTCGGTTGCCTGCCCTGCCAGGAGAATGTCAGCCTCGTTACAGCCACCCGTAACCAAAAGCTCGCGCTTATCCAGCACCTGCGTTACGGCACTTCCCATAATATCGGCATACATCTGCCAGCCGCGCGGCTCTTTGACGTACACAGACTCAAACATTGCCAGCTTATTGACCGCCGCCATAAAGCTCTTGTAATAATTCTGATATTCGGCATAGGGCTCTTCGTTTTTACGATACGCCTCCATCTGGTCAAAATAGTTCTGCCATTGGTTGTAGGCGTCAAGCTCCGCCGCGTACTTTTCATACTCTTTCGAATACGCATCGTAGACCTTTTTCAGCTCGGTGTAAACCGCCAGCTCTGCGCAGTAGTCGGCGTAGTCCTTTTCCCATTGCTCGTAAGACGTAAACGCCTCGTACTCCTCTAAGAGCTTGTTGTAAACGTTGAGCTTCTTCTGATATGCCTTAAGCTCGTCGCTGGCGCTCTTTCCCTGCTCATACGCGTCGGTATGCAATGCCTCAATAACGGATGCGGCAATCTCTACCTCCCAAGTATATTCCACGTCCATATCAAAGTCATCGGAGTAGTAGCAATCGGTCACCAAAAAGCCGTAGGTGCCGTCCGCTTCGGTCAAGGGATAAGACTTTCCGCCAATGGACGCCCCCGTCGGGATCCAGGTAACGGTGACGCCGTTGCCTGCAGTGTAGGTGTAGGGACGCATGGTCACCGTCAAAACACCTTCCTCACCGTTGTAATCGGTGCTGATGCGGCTATCGGGAATGAGACGGTTGTAGGTCATTGAAAGATCGGACTGCGTCCAATACAGCGTCTCGCCCGCGGTCATATCCTTTTTTAAAAGAAGCCGATACAGCTCCACGGCGGAAAGGGTCGTATTATTTTCCATGGTGGGATTTCCGTAATCCAGGGACGGTAGCACCTCTGCCCCCGCCGCCGGCAAGATCGTACCGCAGATCATAACTGCGCATAACAGCAGCGACACAAATCCCGCACACAGGTAAGTTCGTTTTGATTTCATCCGGCACCTCCGATAAATACGATAATTTAAGGTAGAGTCGTTATTGTAATATCATACCATATTTTTTGACAAAAGTCAACACCTTACCGCCAGAAGACAAACTTTTCCATTTCCTTCTTTTCCAAACTCAAGAAACATGTGAACAAATTGTAAATCCGAAAAATGTTTTATAAAATCACTTGACAGCATGTAACAATTGTGGTATTATATAAATGCAATCAAACCGACAAAGTCGGAAGAAAGGAGAAATAAAAAATGATTGTATTATTCGTATTTGCCATTCTGTTACTCGTTGCCGCGGTGATCGCCTTGTTCGCAACAAAAAGCGCCAAGCCCGCCCTTCGAACACTGCTCCCCATGCTGTTGCTCGTTGCGGCTGCCGTTTTTGGTGTTTTGAGCTGTGTACGCACCGTTCCCACGGGACACACGGGCATTGTAACCACGTTTGGTAAGGTTGAGGACATCACCTATGAGGCAGGCGTGCATTTTTGCGCTCCCTGGCAAGAGGTGGTCAATATGGACAACCGAAATCAAAAGGCATCCGTTGACCTGGCTTGCTTCTCCTCCGATATTCAGGAGGTATCGGTAACCTACACCATCAACTACCAGATCTCCAAGTCCAATGCGCAGAACATTTACAAGGAGATCGGCATCGGCTACTACGACGTCATCGTAGCGCCCCGCATTCAGGAGGCAGTCAAGAGCGAATTTGCAAAGTACACCGCAGAACAGCTTTTGGATATGCGCTCCCAGCTTTCGGGCGACATCCGCACCGTTCTGACCACGCAGCTCCAAGCCTACAACGTCGTCGTGCTTGACGCTTCCATTGAAAATCTCGATTTCTCCGACACCTTTACCGACGCCGTTGAGGCAAAGCAGGTTGCCGAGCAAAAGAGCAAGCAGGCAAAGATCGAGCAGGAGCAAAAGAACATGGAGGCTGCCGCAGCCGCCGAACGTGCTGAGATTGAGGCAAAGGCAGAGGCTGCAGTTGCAAAGATCGCCGCAGAGGCAGAGCTTGAGGTCGTCAAGATCCAGGCTGACGCCGCCGAGTACGCAGGTCAAAAGGATGCCGCAGTTATCGGTCAGGTGCGCGACATTCTTGCAAAGGATCCCAAGAATCTTGACAATGAGGACCTGCACAATCTGCTTCTCTACTACTACATTCTGCAGTGGGACGGCGTTCTTCCCGAAACCTATTTCAGCACCGACGATTTTTACGGCATGCTGGCTGCCATCGGTACGGGAGCTTTGAATGGAGAGACCGGCGAGCTTCCCTCCACCGATTCTACCACCCCCGACAGCTCTACCACTACCCCGTAAGCACGCAAATCCAATAAAAATCTAAAAGAATGAAAGGAACGCACGCAATGGCATATTCATACCCTTACGATGATCCCGAAAAGGAAATCCCCCGTCCGCAAAAGCTTGCAACCAACCGCAGTATGTGGAAGCTGATGCTTTTGAATATCCTCACCCTCGGTTTTTACAGCATCTTTTTCTTCCTTCCATTCTCCATTGATCTGGATAAGATCGCACCCAAGGCAGATCGCTCCAAAACGATGAATTACATTTTTGCGTACGTGATTTCCATCTTTACGTTTTCTATCGTGCTCATGTTCTGGCATCACGAGATCGCAAGCCGCGTCGAGGAAGCGCTTGCCGCACGCGGCATCTCCTATCAATTTGGCACCTCCTCGTTTTGGGGCTGGTACTTCTTAGGCTCGTTCATCTTCATCGGTCCCTTTGTCTATTTCCACAAGCTTTGCACGGCAATGAATTTGCTTTGTGAGGATTACAACGCCAAAGCCTTTGCAAAGTAGTCAAACAGGACTGCTCCATTTCGCGCAGAACAAAAATGCACAAGCAAAACAAGAGAAAAAGCCGCCTCAAATTCACACGCGAATTTGAGGCGGCTTTGATGTTATCCGCATCGGATCCCGAATCGCACACGCAAGCGCGAACACGTATTCCCCACACACGTAGACGTTTTTTACGGTATCGCTGTAGGTCTCGTCCTCGGTTACAAGGTGCGTACCGATCAAATGCTGGCAATAAACTCGGAAATATTATGCACGGTGGAAACAACCGTGTGCGCGTCGCGACCGAGAAGATCGTCCAAGGGATGCTCGGCGGTAATGCCCGCTTGCTTTCTCTTTTTCAGCTCGTGTGCCGCATCCTCCATCCGCTTGAAGGATTTTTCAAAAATAGCGGGATAGGTGAGCTGATTGAGCGGGACCTCCCTGTTGACTGCCGCTACAATACACTTGCGAATGTCGGCAAACAGATCGTCGTTGTTGCGAAACTCCGCTTTGTTGCGCTCCAGCTCGTATTTGGTGTGCACGGTGACCATTTCGGGCACAGCACGCAACGCCTGCGCGCAAGCAATATTCCCCGCAGCAAAAAAGACGCTCGGGACACCGTGAGAAGCGGCAATATAGGCATCCATATCCACCTCGCCCACGTATTTGCCGTTGATCTTATAAAACTGCAGACACTTGGAGCTCATGGTGTGCGCCAATACGCCACCAAGCGTTCCCTCCATGGCGTGATAACCAAAGAAGCAGATACAATCGTAGTCCTTTGCAAAATACAAGCGAGGCAATCCCACTTCCGGATGCAAAAAGGTCACGCGGGGATCGATTTTGGATTCATCCAGATTTTGACCGCCGCCGTGCCCATCCCAAAGACCGACCTCTTCCACTCCGGCCTCAAACAAGGCATCGGCAGCGGTATTGATCTCCAGCGTAGCTTGCTCTACAGCGACCTTCCATTGATCACAGCCCTTAACAAGCCCCTCGTAAGGCACGCCTACAACGTTGTTGACCCCCTCTAAATCAAGGCTGAATAAAACGCGCTTATACATATCGTTTCTCCTTTTCATTTTTATTTGATGATATCGATTCGTACGTTTTTTGTTTTTCGCTCAATGAAGCAGTCCTTTTGTTATTTGACCGCCAAAGAAACCTCCTGCACGCCGCCGTTCATGGGCGTGCGATCGGAAAGAGACGCCGTCTCCACACGGATCTCCAGCGTGTAATCCCCCTTTTGCAAAGCGTGGGACAGCTTGACCTGCTTGACCGCCATGCCGGGAGGGATCAGCCCCGAGGTATACAGCACCTCGCCCGTGTCCTTGAGCACCAACGTAAAGCGGAAATAGCAGGGATTTGTGGAAGGATTCGGCAAAACCATCTGTATGT
>JAFTKJ010000029.1 GCA_017453305.1 Clostridia bacterium | reverse complement strand
TCGCCGCTTTTGGGGCTCGACGTACCCTCGTACGCCTCACGCCCCAAAATCGACGATTCTCGCCTAAATCTGACTAGCCCCTTCGGGGGTGTCTCAAATTTTGCATTTGAGACACCCCCTTTATTTTTTAGTTTTTGATGCTTTCGGCTCACGCCTGCGCGATCTGACGTGCCACGTATACGCCGCTTGCGGAGGCATGGGAAAGAGAATGCGTAATGCCGCTTCCGTCACCGATGACGTACAATCCCTTGAGGCAGGACTCGAGGTTTTCGTCCACCTCGACCTCCATGTTGTAGAACTTGACCTCCACACCGTACAGGAGCGTATCGTCGTTTGCCGTACCGGGCGCTACCTTATCAAGGGCATAGATCATTTCAATGATGCCGTCCAGAATACGTTTGGGAAGCACCAGGCTCAAATCCCCCGGCGTCGCCTGCAGGGTGGGCGTGATAAAGGCTTCGTCAATGCGGCTTTGGGTCGAGCGGCGTCCGCGGATCAAATCTCCAAAGCGTTGCACAATGACACCGCCGCCAAGCATGTTACTCAAACGCGCAATGGATTCACCATAGCCGTTGGAATCCTTAAAGGGCTCGGAAAAATGCTTTGCCACCAGCAGGGCAAAGTTGGTGTTTTGCGTCTGCCTGGAGGGATCCTCATAGCTGTGTCCATTGACGGTAATAATGCCGTTGGTGTTTTCGTTGACCACCGCGCCCTTGGGATTCATACAGAAGGTGCGCACCTTGTCGCCGTATTCTTTGGTTCGGTAAACGATCTTGCTTTCGTACAATTCGTCGGTCAACTGCGAAAACACCTCAGCAGGAAGCTCCACGCGCACACCAATGTCCACGCGGTTGGATTTTGTGGGGATGGCAAGGCGCTCGCACAGGTGCTCCATCCATTTACTTCCGCTTCTTCCCACCGATACGATGCATTTTTTACACGTATAGATACCACCGCTCGTACGGACCTCATAGCCCGTTTCAAGAGCCGCAACGTCTTCGACGGGAGAATCGAAAAAGAACGAAACGCGCTCTTTCAGATCGTTGTAAAGGTTCTCCAATACGACGTAATTAATATCGGTTCCCAAATGGCGTACCGAGGCATCCAACAGATGCAGATCGTGCTGTACGCATACCTTTTTGAGCTTGGTTCCGGCGGTGGAATAAAGCTTGGTTCCCTCACCGCCGTAGCGCATGTTGATGTCGTCCACGTAGCGCATCAGCTCCAGCGCCTGCTCCTTACCAATGTATTCGTACAGCGTACCGCCAAAATCGTTGGTTATGTTGTACTTTCCGTCGGAGAACGCACCCGCACCGCCGAATCCGCTCATGATCGAGCAACTCTTGCAGCCAATGCAGGATTTTATTTTTTGACCGTCGATGGGACATTTACGGCGATCCAGAGCATGTCCCGCTTCAAACACGGCAATTTTCAAATCAGGCTTTTTTTGGATCAGCTCATACGCCGAAAAAATGCCCCCGGGCCCTGCGCCGATGATAATCACGTCATAATTCATTTCCATACCTCCAAGGATAAACCTATCGTCTGTTTATGCATTGTAGCCAACCGTTTTCGGCGGTTGGTAGAAACGCTCAACCGTATTATGAGCATATACAATCCCTTATGCAATCATTATATCATATTGCGCGATGAAAGTCAAGAGAAAAAAACACGCGGGGAGTCAAATGCGCTTTGCATTCCACTCCCCTGCAACGTTGTCGAGTGAAAAACTGACATCCGTGCTTAACGCTCAAAAATTCTTTTGAGCGATGCGGGAATATCTTTTCACCTTCAACAATACGTACTTATTTCATGCTGTTCCAATCGGCAAGAAATTGCTCGATTCCTGCCATGGTAAGAGGATGCTTGAGCATCTGCTCAAAAACCTTGTAAGGAATGGTTGCAATGTCACTCCCGGCTCTTGCCGCCGCTGTTACGTGGGCGGAGGTTCTGATCGACGCGGCAATGATCTCGGTGGGAATCTGATAGAATGCAAAAATGCTTGCAATATCCCGGATCAGCGCAATACCGTCATCCCCGATATCGTCAAGTCTGCCGACAAAGGGAGAAACGTACGTTGCTCCCGCCTTTGCCGCAAGAAGAGCCTGCGCGGTGGAAAAAATAAGCGTGACGTTGGTCTTAATTCCCTTCCCCGAAAGTATTTTTGTCGCCTTCAGTCCTTCTTTGCACATCGGGATCTTGATGACAAGATTTTTGTTGTTGATCTTTCTGACAAGCTCCTCTGCTTCCTCGACCATTTGATCCGCTTCGAGAGAGATGACCTCTGCACTGATCGGACCGTCAACGATCTCGGTGATCTCCTTAACAACCTCGATAAAATCGCGCCCCTCCTTTGCGATCAGCGAGGGATTTGTGGTAACCCCGTCTATCACTCCAAGCTCTGCAACCTTTCTGATCTCATCTACGTTTGCAGTATCAATAAAAAATTTCATTTTTGAATACCTCCCTTTTGCTTTTTTGAAAATGTTTGCCACAAGGTATTGACATTTCCTATTCTTTCGGTATAATTATATTGCAAAGCGCGCAAAAAAGCAATGTTTGGCGCCAAAATAGGCAAATGCGCAAGCTTTTAACCAAAACGCGCAAATCGGAGGGCTGAAATGAGCATATCAAGCAGACAGAAGCAAATCCTTGATCTTTTGGAGGAACGCGGATTTTTGACGGTTGAAGCGATGGCAGAGCTGACGTTCACTTCGCAATCAAGCATCAGACGTGACCTTGCCACACTTCATAATCTTTCGCTGATCAAACGCACGCACGGAGGCGCCTCGCTTCTGCGTGAAATCAATCAGGCAGTTCCGCTTAACAGCCGCATGACACAGAACATCGCCGAAAAGCGAAGGATCTCAAAAATTGCCGCAACGCTCCTTGAGGACGGTCAATCGGTCATGCTGGACGGCTCAAGTACTGCGGGATTTTTGATCCCTCATATTGCAAAACACCGAGAAATGATCGTTTTTACCAACAATATGCTGACCGCCACAAATGCCGTAAATTACGGAATTCCAACGCATTGCATCGGCGGATTTTCGGTGAATCAGTCGGCGGTGCTTTCGGGAACAGAGGCATATCGTGCCGTGGAGAAGATCAGCCCCGATATCCTCTTTTTTTCCTCCAAAAGTCTTGATCAACACGGGATCATATCCGACCCGATCCCCGAGGAAAACTATATCCGATCCATCATGCTGGAAAATGCGAAGAAAAAGATATTTCTTTGCGACAGCGGAAAATTTTATACCCGCTCTCTTTATCAGCTGACAAGCATTGAACAGATCGACGCCTGCGTTTTTGATAAGCCCGTCCCCGAGCTTGCCGCAAAATGCGAGATTTTGCTGTAAAGCACGTGTGGAGCGCCGAGGCAATTAAAGGTGCTCTCGATTGAAAAAAATGAAGCTATCTAATCACCGCCGAGAGTGACCGTTGGTCGCTCCCGGCGTTTTCGTTATAGACTAATTCATGAATTTATGATATAATATTCTCAAACCCACCTAACATTTCAACAAACGCGCGGACTATATAAGTGAAAGCATTGATCAATCGCTTGGAGAAACAGATGAAAAAACAAGACTTGCTAAAATATTTTGACGAAAACTTGCTTGATAAGCTATTTGGCTTTTGTTATGCAAGAACAAACGACAGCTACGAGGCAGAGGAACTATGCTCGGATATCATCTATGCCCTCGTTAAAGCTGCCCATAGTGACGGAGAAATAGAAAGTGTATATCCGTTTATTTGGAGAGTGGCTCGTAACGTTTATGCCGATTTTTCAAATAATCGAAGAAAACACACGGAAACGGTCTATGAAGGAGATTCGGAAGAAATATTGCTCGGTGTTGCAGAAGAAGATACTTCTAATGATACCGCAGAACTATTAACATCCGTATATCGCAGAATTGCTTTTTTGACAAAAGCATATCGCGAAGTTATGATCATGTTCTACATAGACGGTCTTTCCACGGCTCAGATAGCGAAGAAACAAGGAACAAGTGAAGGTGCTGTTCGTCAAAGGCTCTTTTCAGCAAGACAAAAGATCAAAAGTGAGGTAGAAGAAATGGCAGAAACATATAATAAGCCCGTGGCGCTTGATAAAATTGATTACGTGATTTGGGGAACGGGTAGTCCTGCATGGGGAGATCCTCGTAACGTATGCACGAGAATGTTCTCAAATCATATCGTTTGGCTTTGCCACAAGAAGCCGATGAGTGCTTCTGAAATTGCGGAGGAACTGAACGTTCCCACCATTTACGTTGAAGAAGAACTTGAAATTCTCCGCAAAGGCGAAAATGGAAAGTACGGTTTTCTTCGTCGATTGGAAAGCGGCAAATATGCACTTAATTTCATTTTGTTTGACAAGGATATATTTGAAAAAGCAAATGCAATTTATACAGAGCAGTTGCCAAAGATCTGCGAAACCATATCAAACTATATTGAGGAACATAAAGCGGAGTACCTTGCTTTCCCGTATCTGAATAAAAAAGTTGACATGAATCTTATCCTTTGGCAGCAAGTATATAATATTGCTGGTGCCTTCTCGTATTGTGTTGAGTGTGCTTTGAAGAAAAATCATTTTGCGGATGTTGAAAAAACAGATCGTCCGTTTAGCGTGTTTGGATATGTAGATAACGGTAAATATTATGGCGGTGGTTGGGATGGCGTTGACGCGCAAAACGTGTGCGGATTTTCCAATGTTCATCTTGATAATATCTACATCACACGTATTAAAAAACACTTCAGCTGCGGATTAAATGTGTCTAAAGACCCTCAGACTCAACTTGCACTCCGTGCCATTGATGGTCTTGATATCACATCGTTGTCAGAAGCAGAAAAGGAACACGCGGCAAAAGCCATTGAGTGCGGCTATTTGTACCGTGATGGCGATACCCTTTATACCAAGATTCTTGTAAATGCGTTTTCAGATAGAGATAGACTATTTGATATCAGTAATGCTTTGCAGAATGGATATTTCGATGCCGATGCTGAAATTGTTGCAGCGAAGGTTGCAGAACTTATCAAAAAATCTGTTCCCGATTATCTTCTCGGAGAATGGAGATTGGCAAATAACCTTGCAAGTATGCCGATTCTTGACGCAGTTGTTGAATGTCTTATCGAAAAAGGCGTATTAACACCTCCCGAGGATGGAATTGGTGCAGAAGGTTGTTGGATGGGTGTTGAAAAATAAAATAATCACCGCCGAGAGAAACCGTTTGGTCGCTCTCGGCGGTAGTGTTTAATATGGATAATCAAAGTAAAAAACAAATCCGAACAGTTCCGTCGTAACGAAACAGTTCGGATTTGCTTGTTTTGATAGAATGTACGAGAGTTAATTCAAATTCCACAATCGTGGTATAAAGCTTGGCTTATCCCTGCGCATCCTCGATAATTGGGGGCGGCAACTTGCCGCTGGTGGAGCATACGGGATTCTGAACCAAGCCTCGATTGCTCACAATCGAGGCGCGAATTCGCTTCGCTCTTTCGCCCCGGCGCTTTACTGCGCACACGGTTTCTCTATACCGATATACTCTACCAAACAACAAGGGGCGCATAAGTGTAGGTAAAAACGCAAAAAAGGTGCGTAAAGTTGGCAAGTTGGCTTTGAACTCTTATGTCAAATCAAGAGAAGTGAATCCCAAAGCGTTAAGCTTCTTTTGAAAGGCATAGAATTCTGAATGCTCCTTGGTGTACAGATTCCAACCGATTTTTTTCAAAAATCGTGTAAATGCCGTTTTCTTCAATGGGATGTAAAATCTTGTATGGTAAGTGGGTGTAAAGAACTCAAAGAAAGGAAAACATCTGCCGCCAATGCATTTTAATCGCCCCTCTCGTTGTTCGAGCGATATGCCCTGCGCCAAATCGTAGTTTTTAGCGCATTCGTCGAGATTGATTTTTTCAGTCTTTCCGTAATCGTTTTTGAAAATCAATTCTTCCGAGGTGAGTTCAATGATATTCTCAAATGGTATCTTTCTTACAGTGGTTTCGTCTTCTATATGATATGCCTCTTGAATTGATTTGTAAAATTCGTTCCAACTCATATTTTCACCGCCTTTCTGCCGTTATTATATCATAAAATCGTTAGCATTTCAAGTGAAATATTCGGCATACGCCGAATGTGAAATAATTCACTTCGTGAATTGTGAAATATCGCTCCCTTCGGTCGCAATGTGAAATGAAATTCGCCACTTCACATTTGCGAAGCAAATATTTCACAGCGGAGCTATTTCACATGGCGAAGCCATATTTCACTCGCCGAAGGCGAATTTCGTTGAAAAAAGCACACATTGTCTTGGTAGACAAATGTGTGCTTTTTTCTGGTGGAGCATAGGGGATTCGAACCCCTGACCCCAACACTGCCAGTGTTGTGCGCTCCCAGCTGCGCTAATGCCCCTTTTCTGTAACACTCCCATTTTACCATATTTTTCCGCAATTGTCAAGTGCTTTTTCACGGGCAAAAGAAAAAAATTGTGTCAAGGTTCGATTTTTTGATACGCCAAACGCTCGTCGCCGTTTTCAAGAAAGATCCTTCCGCAATACCGAAATCCACGCTTCAAAAGGGCGCGCTGCATGGGCAGATTATCGCGGTGGGTATCAATGCGCAAATTCGGACGGCGGCAAAAGCACTCATTGATGCAAACGTCGATCGTTCCCTTCCCCTGCTCGGCAACAGCGATCCGATGGATCACGCCGTAGGGCTCGTCATTCAGCCATGCACCGTCGTAGATCTTTTCGTAGGTCGGATCGCGGTCAAGCGAAAACATAAACACCGCGGCAATCTCATCACCATCCACGGCGACGTAGCCGACACCGTTCTCCATATCCTCTCTTGCCGTATCGACGTTGGGCGTTCCGCTGTTCCATTGATTCGGGTTTCCACTCTCGCGCATAAAGCGCTTGGCGTTCTCGTAAATCTCACCAATGCGGACAAGATCCGCTTCTACCGTTTTTCTGATCTCCATAACGACTTCTCCCTTTGATTTTATCATCAGTATACCACAAGTTTGCTCTTTTGTAAATCTCTTTTTGAAAAAAGGGATAAAAAACGGGTGTGAGGAAATTTTGATTGTAAAATCTCTTGACTTTTTTTCATTCTTGCGGTATAATGATTAAGATGTAAAATTATGCTCATTTTGGAAATGGGCAAAGTGAGGTTTTGTATTATGGCAAAGAACAATGAAAAAATGGTTGACCAAATTACGTCGATGGACGTTGATTTTGGTCAGTGGTACACGGACGTCGTTAAAAAAGCCGAGCTGGCTGATTACTCCGGCGTCAAGGGCTGCATGATCTTCCGTCCCTACGGCTACGCGATTTGGGAGAATATTCAAAAGGATCTCGACGCGCGCTTTAAGGCTTTTGGGCACGAAAACGTATATATGCCGATGTTTATTCCCGAATCCCTTTTGCAAAAGGAAAAGGATCACGTCGAGGGATTTGCTCCCGAGTGCGCAATGGTCACCATGGGCGGACAAAATCAGCTCCCCGAGAGATTGATCGTTCGTCCCACGTCCGAAACGCTCTTCTGTGAGCATTTCCGCAACATCATTCAATCCTACCGCGACCTGCCCAAGCTCTACAACCAGTGGTGTAACGTGGTTCGTTGGGAAAAGACCACCCGTCCCTTCCTCCGCACCGCAGAGTTTCTCTGGCAGGAGGGTCACACCATGCACGAGACCGAGGAGGACGCAAGAAAGGAAACCTTGCAGATGCTGAAGGTCTATGAGGACTTTTACGCAGAGGCTCTTGCGATCCCCGCTTACACGGGCAGAAAGACCGAAAAGGAAAAGTTTGCGGGCGCCGAGGAGACCTACACCATTGAGCCGATGATGCACAACGGCGTGGCTCTGCAGGGCGGTACCTCTCACTACTTTGGCGACGGCTTTGCAAAGGCGTTTGACATTAAATTCACCGCGCGTGACAACACGCTCAAATATCCGCACCAAACCTCCTGGGGACTTTCCACCCGTTCCATCGGTGCCATCATCATGACGCACGGTGATGACAACGGCCTCATCCTTCCCCCTCGCATTGCCCCCATTCAGGTGGTCATCGTTCCCGTGGCACAGCACAAAGAAGGCGTATTGGAAAAGGCAGCCGAGATCAAGGCAGCGCTCTCCAAGACCCTGCGCGTCAAGCTGGACGACAGCGACAACTCCACAGGCTGGAAGTTTGCGCAGTATGAAATGAAGGGCGTACCGCTCCGTCTGGAGATCGGCCCCCGCGACATCGAAAACAACTCCTGCGTGCTGGTCAGCCGCGTCACTCGCGAAAAGACCTTCGTATCTCTTGACAATTTGGTCGAAGAGGTCGAAAAGGCACTGCAAAAGGTGCACGACGAGCTTTACAACCGCGCACTGGAAAACAGAACCAACCGCACCTACGAGGCACGCACCTATGAGGAATTCCTTGACACGGCAGCCAACAAAGAAGGCTACATTAAGGCAATGTGGTGTGGCGAGACCGAGTGCGAGGAAAAGCTTAAGGACGTGACGGGCGGTGTCAAATCCCGTTGCATTCCCTTTGTGGAGGATCACCTTGCCGACACCTGCGTGTGCTGTGGCAAGCCCGCAAAGCATATGGTCATTTGGGGCAGACAGTACTGATCCGCTCGATTATAACAAACGGTGTGTCGAACACAAACGCATTCGACACACCGTTTGTTATTTTCTTTCCATCTGTCTTCGTTGCATACGCCGCCAGCTGATAAAGCCGTATACGTCGTTGATCAAAAAGGCACAAAAACAAACCGTAACCGATAGATAGCGAACGTCACAAAGGCTTGCCATCACCCACAAAACGATCAGCACCACGTCATTTACCGCATAAGCCAGAGCAAAACAGGGGCTGCGCCGCGCGGTGAGGTACACTGCCACAAAGCTGGTGGTCACCGAAAGTGTACTTGGAATCAGATTTGCCGTATCGAAGGCTTTTAAAATGAAATAAAATGCCACGGTCACGGCAGCACTCAAAGGAACCAGCCATACGATCTCCTTGCGTGAGAGTCGGTTGACCTCTACCTCTGCCCGATTGCCCCGATATGGATGTCGTAGCCAGGACACCAAGGCAAGGATCGCCATGGGCATGCTCATACCAAGGTAGGTGATCATCTCCCCATAGTAGGCAAAGGAGAAAGAGATCACGCCGTATAAAATACTGAAAATGACCATCAGCAGTTGCCCAAACGGGTTGCCCTTGGCGTTGAAGATCAGCGATGTCACCCCGATCAAGGATGCGACCAAGGTCATGTAATTTTCACGGTCGAAGCCAAAAAAGGATATCAGGATCAAGGCGACCGACGCGCTCCACAGCAAAATTTCTGCTTTTGAAAAATAAGATTTGATTTTTAACATTTCTATCTCCTTTAAAAAAAGCATTCGCGTACACATCTTCTAAGACCTAACGATGTGTAAACGAATGCTTTTCGTCATCTACCCGGTGGCAGTTGTAAATATGAAGGTAATTTGATTTTCCGTACGGCACCGCAAAAGGAAGGAAGCATGCATTTGCTCGGCGGTGCCACAGAAAGCAAGGGTCAATCCTTGCTGACCACCTTTTTTTGCCAGGATTTTTGGTTGCAGTGCGGGCACTTCATGTATCTGGTTCTGCCCATGTGCATCGACCAAAACACGTTTTTGTACTCCGGCACGTATTTGTGCTTACACTTTGCGCACTCGTAATAGCCTGCGGTTTGCTCGATTTTGATCAGGAACGGAAGCAGGATCAAAAACGGAACCAGTCCGATCAGAATCAGCACAATACGCACCCATTCTTCTGCTTGGATGAATGAAGCGACCATGGTCAAGCCCAAAAGAACGGCAATGCAAAAAACGCCGACCACGATCTCCAAAGACAACAGTCGCTTATCTGCCTGCTCCTTCTGCTTTGCCAATTCCAGCAAATTGTTTTCCAATTGTTTATTGTTGTTTTCCATTGTAACAACCTCCCCACATAATAAATCTGTTACGTTGATTTTCAGAACGTCACACAGCTCCAGCATAATGGAGGTATCGGGCATTGCTTTTCCCGTCTCCCATTTTGATACGGCTCGATCGGTGATGTTCAACTTTTCTGCCAGCTGCACTTGGGTCAAGCCCTCCTGCTTTCTGCATGCGGCAATGAATTTTCCGATTTTTACTTGGTCCATTCGTTTCGCCTCCTTCCATCATCAGTATAGCGTCAAAGCACCGCGAAATCAACACACCGTAGGTTGAATGTGGGGTTATCAACCGTTAGTAGAGTGAAATTTTATACCGTTTCCTTGAATTTTCGTCAAAGAACACGCACGGTACTCAATCCAGCACGACAGATTTTTTCTTTCCGTTTTTGTTTTTGGGGTACTCTCTGATCCGGATGACAAAATTCAAATTGATTGCCTCCGGCTCTCCGTTTTTCTCAATCAGGAGCGCACCGTCACTTACTTCGCGGATCACGCCCTCGATCTGATTGTTATCAAAGGAGTAGATCAAGCACTCCTTACCAATAAATTTTTTTGCAAGCTCAATCATGTTTGTTTTATCCTCCATGTAGATTCTTTTGATCACTTCCCGTGCAACAGCCCGACGCCGACTCCCCAAAATGACAAACAGCACGATCAACATTGCAATGATCGGTATAAAATAAGTCGGCATCCAAGCACCTCCGTTCTCAAAAGGATTCATCCTCACTTATTATACCACAAATATGCCAAAAAGTAAAGAGAGCGACTTGATTTTTTCAAACCTGCCGCTCTTTTTCGTTTTTTCAAGCAGAGTGAACCTTTTGTCAGGATCTATTTGATACCAAGCTCCATTCAATCCCTCTCTTAGTCCGTCTCGACGGATGTGATCACAGGCTTGCCTTCCTGATCTAACAGCACCGTCAAGCCGCCCGAGTATCCACTTGCATGATACAGATAATTCACGCCCGTTTCGCGGTCTACCCAAATCTCGGTAGATCCCATTCCCTGCGTATAGACTTTTACAAATCGATCGTTCTTTGCCATCATCATTCTCCTCTCTTTCAATCATGACGCCCACTTTGCGTCAATTCATTTTTTCTCTTAAGGGAAGCGCATCCCGAAACTCAAAGCCCGACTCCAAAAATTTACCGATCAAGCCGATGAAACATCCATTGAGGATCGCGCAAACCAAGGTTCCCCAACTGACACCGACAAAGCCCCCAAAGAAGCAGAGCGACAGCACCACGCTGAATGCACAGCTGCAGCAATCATAGAGCGTTTTTACCTTCCCAAGTGCCGCATTGTATTTTTGCGCAAGCTCTTTGACCAGCAATTCATATGCCTCAGGTGGAAAATACGTGTGGAAGAGCAGTGTCACTCCCGTGGAGCAGGTGAGCATTCCCACAATGAAAAAGGCAATTCGCCCTGCCATTCCCGCATCGGGAATCAAGGCAACCACAAGCATCATCACGTCCAGCACAAGACCGTAGACAAATGCCGTTGCAAAGGATAAAAAATAACTCTTTTTGACCTTGCGCATCACAAGTGCCAGCAAAATCAGAAGCAGCGCCTGAAAGACGTACTCCGACATACCGAACGAAAAGAACGGAAGATACGGCGACACCTTGAGGTGAATGAGATACGCAGGCGCTACGATCATGGACATACCAAAATCCGCGCGCTCCATCAAAGCCGTTCCAAGCGCCAGAACGATCATTCCAACCACGTAGGCAAGCTCACAATAAAACACTCTTTTCCGTTTCATATAGACCTCCATCTGCGAGAATACCGTTTGATACAGAAACGGAAAAAGATATTTTAAAAATGAAATTTGGGATACAAAATTACGTATTGAGGGTGCTTTCGTCAATCATGCTTTTTGTTGTAATACGTTCAGACAAAAAAAAATACGTGCTTATGATCAATGTCACAACCGTTCTCAATCGCCGTACCGTCGGGGAGCGTTTGAACCTCGGGTGGGTCAATATCAACGATCAATTCCACACAGAGGCAAAAATATCCCTCGTCGTCGGTCTGTAAAGAAAATGCGGGAGAAGCCGCGTAAGAAGCAGCCTGCTCGTATAAGCTTTTTTCTGCAGCCTTTAACAAACGAACGTCTATCTGATCCAAATACTCATTGTAATGATCCCAAACATAAACCTTGGTTTTTGAGATTGGCAAAATGAGATATTGCTCGCCGTCTTCCTCTGTTAAGTAGCGAGAGATGCCGAAAAAAGCGCAACCCGTAGACAAAAGCAAACAAACCAACGTTAACCCAAATGCAAGCCATCTTTTCAAAGCAGTTTCCTCCTTTTTTAAGCTATTATTGATTGGTTCTTCCGCCATTTTTATTATATCATAAAAGCCGTGTTTTGTAAACACCTTTTTCCTGCGCATTTATGTTAACCGTATACGTAGAAAAAGTGCCACAACGTGCAACGTTTATTCTGCTGGATAAATTGGAATTTGTCAATTTCGTTATTCCGTTTTATTGTAATATTGAGGAATAAGGTGTTGACGTTCCGTAACGTATTTTATTTGATTTTATTCTATTGGCTCAAGTGTAAGCGTCCCTTTTTCAGCAGACCAATCGCAGTTGTCCCACCCCATCTTATCGGGATTGTAGCGCACAATGACATCACCCAACCATTTCTCGCTCTCCATTTTAGGGCAATCACCTGCAAAGGTTATCGTCATTGTATTATAATTAAAAAAGGTGTTACCGCTCACCACGTTCACCGAAGCGGGCACCTCAACAGAGACGGGCGAGGTGATGGAGACCAGAGCATAGCCATCCAGACTCTCTCTGCCCTCTCGGAAGGTAATCCGCTTCAGCGCGGGACTGTTGAATATGACGGTAGCGAGGCCGGGCTCAGACAGTCGCAGATTTTTTCCGATGGAAATGGACTCAATGCCGATACACCCCTCAAATGCATTCTTTACGATTTTCTCCAAGCTGTCGGGGAGATACAAACTTTTCAAGGCTGAGCAATTAAGGAACGAACCCTCATCTATGATTGTCATTCCCTCGGGTAATACAACCTCCTCAAGAGAGGTACAATCACGAAATGCATAATACGTCCCCATCAGCTTTGTTAGCGGAGACAGGTCTATACGTGTAAGTGCCGTGCAGTCCTCAAAGCAACCGGTACTTAAAGATGTAATTCCACAGCCCTTGGCAAACTCTACCTGTTTTAGCATAGTGCAGTGAGCAAAGGTGGCAAGACCGAAGCTGCGGATGGAAGACGGAATATAGGCCGATTCAATGGCAGTGCCTTCAAATACTCCCTGCACCACACCGGTATATCCATTCTCATTCTGCTTGGTTACACCCAGCAAAATTCTTACCGGCAGACCCTCAATAGAGTCAGGAATCACCACGTCGGTACGTTCGCCCTTGTAGCGAATCAAACGAATTACACGCTCGCCATCCTTTTCAAATATATCATAGTCGAAATCTGAAGCGGCATTCGGAACCAATACTTCCGTAGTCGGTGTATCCGTGGTCGGCACCTCCGATGAAGGTGTCGTTTGACAGGAGCAGCACAGTGTCAAGCACAAGATAAAGAGAAAAACAATAGCCATTCGGCGAAAAAATACGGTCATTATAAAAGTTCCTCCTATATGAATGATAGATTTACGCCATTGAGTGTTCGGTACGACGACTCGATAATTCTTCATTTGTCAGTTAATTTTAGTTAAATTTATTTTGATATCTTGGACTAAATCAAATTCAAGTTTATCGATTAGTTGTATTATACCATAATTTTTACCAAAAGTAAATAGGACGGCTCAATTCTTTACAAATTGAACCGCCCTGCAAAAAAGCCCTGCCGTAGCAGAGCTTTTGTATTTGAAATAATAACTTATCTCTTGGAGTTTTAACAATGCCGTTTGATATCGTGAATATCGTGGAAATACGTGTGATATCGTGCATTTATCGTGTGTTTTCGTGCGATATCGTGAATATCGTGAGTATCGTCGCATAAAGTGTTGCACCAAATTTGCACCAAAATCACACCAACATTCAACGCCTATTCAGCTCGTCAAATTGGAATTCAAATTACACCCAACACAAGTTGAAAGGAGATAAATCCTTCACCGCTGTTATCGGAAAGGTAGGCTACATTTAAGTAAATAATTTCTCCATCGGTTAACGTAACTTGATAGCTCGCTTGTTCCTGTCTGACTTTGCCAGATGTACCCGTAGAAGTATTTACATTAATACTTTTCAACTCTATAGAGCCGACTGTTCGACCGGATAGGTAGGAACTCATTTGAGTAATAGCGGCATCCGTTTCTTTATCTGACTGCGGATGCATTAGAGCTTTAGCATCTGCTGTATCGTTATTTACCAGAGCAGTCATCATTTCTTCCACCTTTGGAGTAACCGTTGCATTACCTGCCAAAACACCTGATACATTTTTAGTAAAATTACACGCTGTCAAACAACTAATCATAGCGAGCATAACCAAAGAAAAACAAACAAACTTTTTCATATAGAAAACTCCTTTTAAATTTAGATTCATCGGTTGGTTTGTAAAAAAGGTGCGTAGCCGAAACCACGCACCGAAAAACGCAGTTTCGCTCATTGTTGCTACACAATTTCACATCTAAGTGAATATGACAAGCAAAGCCTGCGTTTTTACCAAACGTAAAGCCACTTAGATAGAAAATGTATAAAATTGTGTAGCACGCTTATTATATCACATTTTAGAGAATTTGTCAATTACAATAGTTAATATTATTCAACACTGTATATTCAACACAAAAAGACGGCTCAATTCTTTACAAATTGAACCGCCCTGCAAAAAAGCCCTGCCATAGCAGAGCCTTTTGTATATGAGATAAGAACTTATCTCTTGGAGTTTTAGCAATACTGTTTGATGTCGTGAATATCGCCCTATAAAGTGTTGCACCAAATTTGCACCAAGATCACACCAACATTCAACGCTGTTCTGGTCGATAAATTGGAATTTGTATACTTTCTTATATCACCGCAGGGAGCGATTCGGCGACAGCTAACAAAAGAAGATTAAGCAAGAAAATAACGAGCGGCAAAAATTGAATAACAAACGAAAACACACTACGTCCCTTTCTTCTAAAAACTATGGACAAAAGTATCCCCGCCATGCACAGCAATGGAATCAAAAAAGCTATCACACAAAATATATTTATAAAATTTATATAAAGCGGGTTGGTTGCACTCATTGTGCTCTCAGAAGCCATCTGTAAAAGCCAACTGAAGAGTGAAAGAGGAATATATAAGATACCTAAGATTAAATTAAAGATTTTTCCGATTCTATCGATTCTTTTCATTTTTGCACACCTTTCTGTCAAATTCAAGTTTATCGAGTAGTTAGATTATACCATAAAAACGGCAAAAAGTAAATAGGGCGGCAACTAAAAGTGAAATATTCGGCTTTTGCCGAATGTGAAATAATTCCCTTGCGGAAATTGTGAAATATCTCACTACGTTCGATGTGAAATGAAATTCGCCCTTCACATTTGCGAAGCAAATATTTCACAGCGAAGCTATTTCACATGGCGAAGCCATATTTCACTCGCCGAAGGCGAATTTCGTTGCACCTCAGTTCATCCAAGAGATAACAAAAAATGCCCCGCCGTAGCAGAGCATTTTTTAAGTTTCGACCAAAGATCGAAATTATCTCTTGGAGAACTGAGGAGCACGACGTGCAGCCTTGAGTCCGTACTTCTTTCTTTCCTTCATACGAGGATCGCGAGTCAGGAAGCCTGCAGCCTTGAGAGCGGGTCTGTACTCTGCATCTGCTGCAACGAGAGCACGTGCAAGGCCATGGCGGATTGCGCCTGCCTGACCGGAGATACCGCCGCCGTTAACGGTTGCGATGATGTCGAACTTGCCCTCGGTTCCGGTTACGCCAAAGGGCTGGTTAACGATGAGCTTCAAGGTCTCAAGACCGAAGTAATCATCGATGTCACGCTTGTTGATGGTGATTGCGCCCGTGCCGGGAACGATGCGAACGCGAGCAACGGACTTCTTTCTTCTGCCGGTGCCGTAGAAATAGGGTTTAGCACTTGTATACATCTGTTGTGTCCTTCCTTTCTCTCAATCAAAACTCGTAAGCTTCGGGCTTTTGTGCCTCGTGCTTGTGAGCCTCGCCGGCATAAACCTTGAGACGAGTGAATGCGGTAGCACCCAAGGAGTTCTTGGGGAGCATGCCCTTGATTGCGAGCTCCATAGCTCTCTCGGGCTTGGTTTCCATCATGGTCTTAGCCTGAACAGCCTTCATACCACCGATGTAACCGGAGTGATGATAGTAGTACTTTTGCTCCAGCTTCTTACCGGTGAGAACAGCCTTGTCGGCATTGATAACGATAACAAAGTTGCCGCAATCCACATGAGGGGTGAATTCGGGAGCGTTTTTGCCGCGCAGAAGATCTGCAGCTGCAACAGCGGTCTTACCCATGGGCTTACCTGCTGCATCCAGAACGTACCACTTGCGGACTACATTTTCTTTTTTCTGCATAAATGTAGACATTGTAGTGTTTCCTCCAACAAAAATAATAGAATTTTTTCATGCTCGCATATTATACCATAAACAAATCAGCTTGTCAACCCCTTTTTGAAAACTTTTTTCACTTTTTTAATTTAGCGCATTGCAATCTCCGTTTTTCTCGTTTTTTCTCGTTTTTTCATATCATTTGCTCACTCGCGATACAAAAAATATTTTTTTGTTTTTTTTGCAAAAAGGTGTTTTTTTGAGATTTTGACCATAAACAAAGACAGATTTTTGTGCAAAAGCCCACGGCGACCCGCAGTTTGCAGGTCGCCGTGGGCAATCTTTTTATTCCTTTACGCTGCCGGCGCGCTCCTTGAGCACCTGCAGCTCCTCCAAAAAGGTATCGATGTCCTTGAACTCGCGGTACACCGATGCAAAGCGCACGTATGCTACCTCGTCGCGCTCCTTGAGCTTGTGCATGACCATTTCACCCAGCTCGGTAGAGGACACCTCCTGGCGCAGGGTGTTTTGCAACTCGGACTCGATCTCGTTGACCAGCATCACCGCATCGACGGGACGCTTTTGCGTTGCTTTAAGAACACCCGCCAAGAGCTTTTGTTTGTCAAACAACTCCTTGCCTCCGTTCTTTTTGACAACGATGATCGGCAGAGTTTCAATTGTTTCAAAGGTCGTAAAGCGCTTTTGGCACGCCAGGCACTCGCGACGGCGGCGAATGCTGTTCCCCTCCACGGTGGGGCGGGAATCGATGACCTTGCTTTCGGGAAAACCGCATCCCGGACATTTCATTTCGGTTACCGTACGCCCATATCAAATGGACGTTCCTTCTTTCAACATTATATTTTAGTATACCATAAAAAAACGGACTTGTAAAGGGTTTTTTTGATTTTTTTACGCATAATCGCACAAATCCCGTACAACCTCCTCCAAGGTACAAGGGGTTACGCATCCGCGCACGATTTTTTGATAGCAGGCATAGGAGCTGTCCGGTTCCCCACCCAGCTCCGCCTCGCAGTATTCCCGTCCCAATCGGATGCCGACCGCGTACGAACACACGCCGCGGCGTGAACGCGCCAAAAAGCGATAACAGAGGCTCATTCCGCCAAAATAAACGTGCTCCTCCTTCAAAACCATCTTGCTTGTGCAAAAATCCAAATTCATTGCTTTCTGTCCTCCTTAAAAAGAATCATTCATACGAAACCTATTATAGCATATTCCAAATTATGAAATTTATGTGAATTTTGCACCGTTTTGTTAATATTGCACAATGAATTTTGTCTCTTTTTCCTGTTTTTTACATTTTTTAGAATAAATATGCGCAGATTATGACTATTTATACTAAAATCGCCAAAATAACAACCGACTGCACTCTGCTATTATACACCATATTCACATTTTATTCCATCATATCCATTCTTTTTGCATTGAAAAGATCGCATTTCCCTGCTATAATATCATTAAAAGGATCAAAAAAAATCGATTTATGCAAATTGCATGATTATGCAACAAAAAGGAGGTCTTATGCCACAAATACGCCCTCGTCCGTTGAGCAAATATTCAAAGCTCGTCCTGCGCATTGAATTACCCCTATGGTTGTTGTCGGCGGTGGTCTTTTTCATTTCCTATCTGCAGGCGCGCACAAACGCTCCCGTCAAAGCCGCCATCGAATACTCCGCCATGGTAGGTTACCTGCTCTTTCCATTGGTCATCACCGCGTTCAGCGTGCTTTTGATCGAACGACTTTTGATGGACGATACATAAAAAGCACGCGACCGCCCCGTCAAAGGAGCGGTCGCGTGCTTAATTTTTCTTTAAAACCGAATGTCAATAATCACGGGGGCATGATCCGAAGGGGTTTCGCCCCCGATCTGTGCAGTATCCTGCACGTAGTTTGTCACCGGAGCAAACTGCGGACTCAGGAAGCAATAATCAATGTTCGCCATTCCGTGTCGGGCAATCGCCATATCATAGGAGTCTCCCAGCCCCATAGCAAGGATCGAATCAATGACGCCATCCTCGGCATAGCGCTGTGCATTCATGTCACCTGTCAAAATGAGCGGATACTCGTCAAGACCGCTGTCATGAAGCTGCTTTTTCAAGGATGCCACCTGCAGTAGCTTTGCCTCGGCGGTAGCAGTATCCAGGTGCGTATTGACGACCAGGAATTTTTTACCGTCCGATTTGCGAGCCAGCAGCACGTAGGTAAAAATGCGGTTCTGGCGCGAGGACGGGTACTTGGAGCACACAAGCGGCGTATCCGAAAGCCAGAAGGTATCGTACTCCAACAGCTTGAATTTATCCTTGCGGTAAAGGATGGGGGTGGATTCACCAACGCCACCTGCCTCGCGTCCCGTGCCAACGTAATCATATTTGTCGCCAAACTCCTCCAAAAGGAAGTTTTTCCACGTAGTGGTATTTGCCTCCTGCAATCCCATAATATCGGGAGCATACTTGTTGATCATTTGAGCGACCTTTGCAAGGCGCTCCTCACGCAGATCCGAATAGTAGATATTGTAACTCATCAAGCGCAATTCTCCCTTTACGGAGAATGCCTCTGCCTTTGCGCACTTCTTTAAAAGAGCAATGATGTTGGCATCCCCTGCTCCACCGGACGCCTGCAAAGCCTTGTTGGCAAGCTCCTGTGCGCAAGCCTCGACGGGATCGGAATAGAACGTAAAATGCTGTCCCGTGGCAAGCAAAACGTCTACGTAGGCGCGCGCTGTAAAGCGACGTCCGACGTTTGCTTCCAAAAGGTCACTGACAGATCCCGCAATAAAAGCTTTTCCATTCTTTTCATCATAGGTGTAGTACGCATCCGGAAAACTCATGTTCACCTTGACGTTCAAATGCGCGTGCTCGGGCAAATGGAGCGTCAAAGACATATGCTCAAGATAATCACTCGGCGCGATCAAAGTACCAATCTGCACAGAGAGTGCCTCGCCCGAGGCTTTCATCTGCATCAGCTCTTTCAAAAGCGCGGTATCCACCTCGGTCAAAAAGCGAATACCTGCCGCAAAAGAAGCTTCCCCATTTGAAGCATACGCAGGTCGGATCCCCGCTTTGCAAGTACCAAGCAGCTTTGCGTATCGATCCTCGTCAATCACATCGGTGGATATGGCTATATTGTCAATATCCACGTAAGTTGCAGCTGCCTCCGTTTCCGCAAAGGTGCAGCCCTTTTGCATTTGGTTGAATTGCAACTGATTGCCTGCAAAGCCGATGTTTGACAAATTTAAGGCACAGCTTGCAACGGTGTTCCCAACGCTGACGGCATACTCTCCGCTCGTCAGATCAAAGCTGACAAGCACGGTGTTCCATTCCCCATGCCCCAGCGGAATGCGCACCGTGGAGGAATTCGAAAAGCTTGCAAGATAACAGTTGCTTTCGCTTTCCACGTGCATACGAAAAAAAGTTCTCCATTTGTCACTCTGCTCATTTCCGTTTTCATCGGTGTGAGTAAAATTCCGCACACGGAAATCAAATTTTGCTACCGTGTTCCCTTCGTGGTAAACAGGGCGAAGATCCATGCGCACGAGCAACGTTCCATGCGATGCGTTGACCGTGCCCTGAAAGGGACAAATTGCAGCATCCGAATTCGTCACAAAAAACGGCATGCGAAGAAATTGATTCCCTTCCTCCTCTTTGACAGTAAACTTAGCAGTACCCTGCCACAGCTTGCCCGAAGGGTAGGAGGAATTCTTCGCATAATCATCAAAGTCTTCAAAAAAATCAATCGGCATGGCACTTGCCTCCACAGGGAGTAATAGCAACGGACATATCAACGCTACCATAATAATGGTCAACAAAAGCGTTTTTTTCATAACCTCTCCTTATGAAAGAGCGGCGAGAAGTAACTGCCATTGAGTCATCTCGCCGCTCTTTGATTGTCAATCACAAAGCTTAATGATCTTACGCGGACACTTTTCCGCACATTTTCCGCAACCGATGCACTTATTTTGATCGATCGAAGCAACAAAGCTGTTGACGGTAATTGCACCGACGGGACAGCTCTTTTCGCAGATCTTGCAGGAAATACATCCCACGGCACACTGCTTACGCGTGATTGCACCGGTCTCTACCGATTTGCACTCTACGCAGTATTTACTGGATACGGGGATCATCGCAATGATATGCTTGGGGCAAATGTTGGAGCACGCACCGCAACCGATGCACTTGGAATCATCCACCACCGCAAGTCCGTCCACAATGTGGATGGCGTCGTACTTACAAGCCGCCACACACGTGCCAAGTCCCACACATCCGTTGGCGCATGCCTTATCTCCGCCGCCAAGCTTTTCAGCCGCGATGCAGTCGGTTGCGCCCTCGTATTTGTACTTATAAACTGCCGTTTTGCAGTTGCCGGAGCACATGACGTGCGCGTGTACGGGAACGGAGATCTCCACCTCAATTCCCATGATCTCGCCAATCTTACGACATCCCTCTGCCGAGCAGGAGTTGCACGCATTCGGCATTGCTTCGCCTTTGACAATAGCGTCAGCAAGTGCCGCACAGCCCGAATATCCGCATCCGCCGCAGTTTGCACCCGGAAGAGCCTCCAGCACCTGCTCGACGCGAGGATCGGTCTCCACCGCGAACACGCGGGATGCGATTGCCAAAGCTACACCGAACAAAACTCCCAAACCGGCAAAAATACCGGCGGGGATCAAAACATCCATGAATTCCATATCAAGCCCTCCCCTTACAGATTAATGCCCGAGAAACAGGAAAATGCCATTGCAATCAATCCTGCCGTGATGAGGGTCAAGGGGAATCCGCGGAACGCGCGCGGCGGCTCCGCATTCTCCATGCGAACGCGTACGCCGGCAAACACAACGATTGCCAACGTAAAGCCCAACGATGCCGCAAAGCCAAAGCAGATCGCCTGCAGGAAGTTGTACTCGTTCTGCACGATCAGAAGTGCGGTACTGAGCACCGCGCAGTTGGTGGTGATCAGAGGCAGGTAAATTCCCAAGGAGTTATACAGCGCAGGAATAAACTTGCGCAAAAACATTTCGATAAACTGCACCAGCGCGGCAATGACCAGAATGAAAGCAATGGTCTTTAAATAATCCAAGCCAAAGGGCTGCAGCAGAAAATAGTACACTGCCCAGGTAACGGCAGACGCCACCGTAATGACGAAGGTCACCGCCATACCCATACCGAGTGCGGTAGAGGGCTTTTCGGAGACTCCAAGGAAGGGACAGCAACCGTAGAACTTGGAGAAAATGAAGTTTTCTACCAAGAGTGCGGTAAACATCAAGGTTAAAATAGAACCAAAAGTCATTGCGCGTTCACTTCCTCCTTTTCTTCGGTTTTGGTATAGCTCTTACGCGTTTCCTCGATCTCCTTCAAGCGAGCACGGTCGGCACCCGTGTTGCGGATCTTTTGCACCACCGCAATGATAAAGCCAAGCGTCATAAACGCACCTGCGGGGAGCACGAAGATGATCATCGGGTTTTCGCTGTAACCGGGGATCGCCCAGCCAAAGAGCTTGCCCGCACCCAACAACTCACGCACAAAGGCGATCAGGAAAAGTGCAAAAGTAAACCCAAGTCCCATAGCAAGACCGTCGATCACACTCGGCAACGGGCTGTTCTTGGAAGCAAATGCCTCCGCACGCGCCAGGATGATGCAGTTTACAACGATCAGCGGAATGAACAGACCGAGAGACTGATACAGCTCGTAGAAATACGCGCGCATCAAAAGCTCAACGGCGGTTACAAAACCCGAAACGATTACGATGTAAGCGGCAATACGCACCTGCTTGGGAATAAACTTACGCAGGATCGAGATAAACAGGTTGGAGCAGATCAGCACGGCGGTTGCCGCAAGACCCATGCCGATCGCATTGGAAACCGAGGTGGTGGTTGCCAGCGTAGGACACATGCCAAGCAGCTGGACCAATACCGGGTTGTTATCCAATAAACCTTCCTTAAATTGCTTGAAGATCTTATTCATCATTCAGCACCTCCGTTTGCAAGCGCGTCCTGCAACGCCTTAGTAGCCGCATTGACGCCTGCCATAATGCCGCGCGAGCTGACCGATGCACCTGCAACCTTATCCACGTCGGTTCCGATTGCAAGCTCTCCGTCAAGTCCTGCGTAATTTGCAAGGTACTCCGTATTCTTTACGACCTTATCACCAACACCGGGGGTTTCGGAGTGTCCGATCACCTCTACAGCAACGATCTTCCCGTCAGCAGTATAGCCAACCATCATTTGAATGTCGCCGCCAAAGCCCTTGCCGACAGACTCTACGCAGTAGCCGATGTGAACGCCGTTTTCCGCAACGGTGTATACCGTCGTCTCACCGATCTTCTCGCAAACAAGGCCTTCCTTGCCGAAAATACGTCCAATTGCTTCATTCTTGGTCTTTTGCAAATTCCCCTCGTACACATCCAAGGTCATAGCGTAAACAAAGGAAACGATCGCCGCGATCACGGCACAGATCAATAAAAGCTTCAGTCCGATTACAACAGCTTCCAAAGCGGTATTCTTTTTTGCTTTTTCCATCATACCACCGCCTTTCACGCCGTCTTGGAGTTCTTGCGAATCTTACCAAACACACGGGGCTTGGTTGCCATATCCAAGTACCAAACCAGCGCGTTCATGATCAGGATCGCGAAGGAAACACCCTCGTTGTAGCCGCCAAAATAACGAATGAACACCACCAAAGCACCACAGCCCGCACCGTAGATCAAGCGACCGAGATCGGTAACGGGAGAGGTGACGTAGTCGGTTGCCATAAAGACCGCACCCAGCATCAAGCCACCGCTGCACAAGGACGCAGCCATAAAGGTGGCACGCTCTGCAAGCGTTGCCGCATCCCCCAAGGGGAACAGGAAGGTCAAAAGTGCCACGGTACCGAGCATTGCCACGGGAATATGCCAACGAATGACACGGCGGCAGATCAGATAGATACCGCCGATAAGGATCATCAGGGCGGAAAGCTCACCAATGCATCCTCCGGTTTGACCGAGAAAGAGCTCCAAAACGCCGATCCCCTCGGGAAGAACCCCCGCTTTCAGGGATACCAGAGGCGTTGCGGATGCAACCGCATCAAAGCCGCGGTCGTATGCCGCCGGGAAGCCGGACATACCGTTTGTCCACGCAAGCATCAAAAAGACACGTGCCGCAAGCGCAGGGTTCATAATATTTTTGCCAAGTCCGCCAAAGAGCTGCTTGACCACAATGATCGCAAACGCAGCGCCCACAACGGGAATGTACAACGGCACCGAGGGCGAGAAGTTCAAGCCCAAAAGCAAGCCTGTGACCGCTGCGGAGCAATCCTTGATCGTAATGGGACGGTGCAGGATCAGCTGTGTCAAAAACTCAAACAGTACCGCGCTGACGACCGACAGCAAAACGACCAGAGCCGCGCGAACGCCGTAGATGTAAATGCCCCAAGCCGTTGTAGGAACAAGGGCAATCAGCACGTCCTTCATCACCGAGGTCGTCGTCATGCCGCGTCTTGCATGCGGCGAGGGAGAGACGGTCAGCAAAGAGGGAGATGCCGAAGCCGGAGCTTGTTGTTTCAAATCCATTTTTACCGATATCCTTTCTTATCTTTTTGCGCGCAAAGCACCCTTTGCAACGCGAATATATTGCACGATCTGCACACCTGCGGGACAATTGAAGGAGCACGTGCCGCATTCTACGCAGCTCATTACGTCCATCTTTGCCGCATCGTCGTATCTGCGCGCCTGCGCATACTGTGCCAGGTAGTTGGGCATCAGATGCATGGGGCAATTGGAAACGCAAAGTCCGCAATGCAGACATGCCGAGTGATAGGTATTGATGCGGTCATACTCCTCGGAGAACAGTAGCAGAGCCGACGTTCCCTTGGTGACAGGCGCATCCATATCCCATTGCGCTTGCCCCATCATGGGACCGCCGCTGATCAGCTTTTTCGGCTCCTTGATACATCCGCCGCAAAATTCCACCACCTCGCGGTAGGAGGCACCCAGCGGCGCGCGCACGTTCTTAGGCTCCTTGACGCAGTCACCCGCAACCGTTACGATACGGCTGACCAGGGGCTTGCCACGGAAGAACGCACGGGAGATCGCCGCAGCGGTTTCGGCATTGACGATCATACAGCCAACGTCTGCAGGAAGCTTGCCCGCGGGGATCTCCTTGCGGTAGATCGCATACACGATCTGACGCTCGTCACCCTGCGGATACTTGGTGCGCATAACGCAAACGCGAAGCTTGGGCTTGGAGGCAATCGCCTTTTGCAAAAACTCGATTGCGTCGGGCTTGTTGTCCTCTACGGCAAATATACCCTCCTCCGCCTGCAAGGCGTGCATCAAAATTTCAAGTCCCTCTATCACGCACTGACCACGCTCTAAGAGCAGGCGGTGGTTTGCCGTGATGTAAGGCTCACATTCCGCGCAGTTGATGATCACCGTTTTCGCTTTTCCAATAGCACTCTGGATCTTTGCGTACGTCGGGAAGGTCGCACCTCCCAAGCCGCTGATGCCGGCGTTGCGAACGATATCGATGATCTCCTCGGTGGTCGCCTCCTCTAAGGGCGCGGTGCGAGGACGAATGCTTTCATGTTGAACGCGCAAGCCGTCGTTTTCGATCACGATGTTCTGAATGGGCGTTCCCTGCGCGTTGTGGCGCGTAACGATCTCCTTGACCGTTCCCGAAACGCTGGCGTGGACGGGACAGCCGAGTCCCGACTCGATCTCGCCGATGATCTGACCGATCTTGACGTAGTCGCCTTTTTGCACAATGGGCTTTGCGTGCGCACCAATATGCTGAGAAAGCGGAATGGATACCGTAGCAGGCTCCGGCAAACGAATGGTCTGCAGGCAGGCGGTATCCTTGTGCTCATTCATGTGTGTTCCACCCCGAAAGGTGTATTTTTTCTTGTTAAACATAGCTCCCCTTCCCTATTTTTTAAAAAATATAGGTCGTTGTAAAAGATATATTACATCTATATAATTATAATACGATTTATTCAAAAAGTCAATAGTTTAGACCAAAACGACAAAAGACATTTTTTTAACAATCTATTCTTTTGTATAAAATCACCAATATCTCGTCAAAAAGACGAGAAAGCACTTCAGCAAGCGGAAAATCAGAGATAAAACTATGCAGGCGAAAAAACAAAGCGAAAGCGGAAAAAGAGAAAAAAGGGAGAAAAAAAGAGAGAATTTTTCAAAAAAGGTATTGACAAGGGAATTTTTTTGTGGTATAATATCGAGGCGTCGGCGGGATAGCTCAGTTGGCTAGAGCAACCGGTTCATACCCGGTAGGTCATGGGTTCAAATCCAATTCCCGCTACCAGGCCCGTTGGTCAAGCGGTTAAGACACCGCCCTTTCACGGCGGTAACAGCAGTTCGATTCTGCTACGGGTCACCAAAAAAGATAACATCCGAACTTAAAAAGTTCGGATGTTATCTTTTTATCCAAGCCGCAGGCTTGGCATGGAATCAATGCGCTTGCGCATTGTATGGAATCGCCAAAGGCGTATGGCATCACGCGCAAGCGTGTATACGCGTCTCCCTGCGGCTTGATTACATACGCGACTTTGTCGCAATTCCATTCCGCAACGAGTTGCGGATTCCATCCACGGCTACGCCG
>JAFTKJ010000028.1 GCA_017453305.1 Clostridia bacterium | reverse complement strand
TCCATCCTCGGTGCAATTGGGCTTTTTGGTCTGCGTCCACGTGCCAAAATTGTGAGGATTTTGCGAGATCTCTCGCTGATCGGTGGTCGCATCACAAGCGGTGCAATGACGGGATTCAAATCCAATACCCGTGCAGGTTGCGGCTTTGTCGACCGTCCAAGTCTCTTCAAAGCTGTGACCGAGCTTTTTCAGAACACGCGTCTCGTAGTGATCGCAATCCGCGCAATCGCGGCGCTCACTTCCATCCTCGGTGCAATTGGGCTTTTGGGTTTGCGTCCATGCACCAAAGTCGTGCGCGAGCTGTGCGATCTCGCGTTGATCGGTGGTCGCATCGCAGGCGGTACAATGACGGGATTCAAACCCAACTCCCGTGCAGGTTGCGGCTTTGTCGACCGTCCAAGTCTCTTCAAAGCTGTGACCAAGCTTTGGAAGGATCTGTGTCTCAGAATACGAGCAATGCGCGCATGCACGCGTTTGAACACCGTTGTCGGTACAGTTAGGTGCGGTCTTGACGACCCAATCCAGCATTGTATGAGCCGTCACGGCAACCTCGGTATCGCGATAGGTATGCTGACATACGGAGCATACGTGTTCGGTATAGCCCTTGGCGGTACACGTGGGAGGTACCACGGTAGATTGATAACTGTGTCCCGTCTTTTGAATGGTCTGACTTTCCAAAAGCACGTCGCAATCCACGCAGGTGCGATGTCTTGTGCCGTCATGCGTACAATCCGCAGGCAAATCGATGATCCATTCGCCGGATACGTGCTCGGTCTTTGCAACGGGGGTATCTACGTAGGTGTTACCGCAATGTGCGCATACGTGCGTAGTAAAGCCCTCTGCAGTACAAGTGGGCGGTGTTACGGTATCCTGATAGCTGTGCCCCTTTGCAGGGATAATAAGAGCCTCGGGGCTGATCTGCTCGGAGCAATTGACGTCCGCGTAGTACGTATCGCAGATCTGGCAGTACCAATACTCACGGTTGCCGCTGTACTCGCAGGTAGGTGCTTGTGCAGCATGATAGAACGTGGTGTGCTGATGCTTGGAAACAAGGTACGCATTGGAGGTACCTACCCATTCGGTGTCGATCACTACCAACCACACGTTCTTTCCTTGCATCGCCTGCGTCAGGTAAAGAATGCTCTCTGTTCCATCAGCTTCAATGGCAACGCCGTCGGCATACCATTGGAACTTCAGCTTTGCCATGCGCTCGGCATCATCTGCAAACGGAAGTTTGGAAAGATCCGCCTCAAGATACATACCAACGGCAGAAACGCCCTTGATGGTAAATTCATAAACACTGCCGTTATCCGCAAACAGTGCGCGATACTCGGTGGGAGTTGCGGAATTGACGGTGCCAAGCACGTCGGCAACGCCGTCTCCGTTTGCATCCCAGCCGCGAATGATCAAACCGCCGAAGATACGCGCAGGCGCGCTCAAAGCATCCCCTTCGGTAAAGGTGCGTACCATCTTTTGCGCGTCGGAAAGAATCCAGGTAATTTGATAGGTAGCGGGAGCTTCATTCTTTTGATATTGCGCGGTGTAGCAGATCACCGTTTCATCATCCACCATCTCTCCGCTTCCACCGGGCTTTTGACCGTAGAATGCATCGCTCCAGCCAACAAAGGTGTATCCTGCCTTTTGAGGAACGACGGTGGGAGTAACGTTGGAATTGGTAGCAGTAATCACCTCAAGCAACGAGCCGTCGGAATCGAACCACTTGTAAGTGTAGGTAATGATCACCTCGGTGATCTTCAGGGTTACACTACCGATCAGATCGTCGCCGATCAGAACCTCAAAGGTGTAGGAGCCTGCCTCAAGCTGCTCCAGCTTTTCGGCAAAAAGGGTTACGGTTTGCAGATAGTTTCCAACCTGCTGTACCGAATAGAAGCTTTCATCGAGTGCTTCCCCATTCATTCTGAGAAGAACGTTCGGGATCGTACTCAACTCATCCTCACCGACAATGGTATACATTCCAAAATCGGCAATGGCAGAGATCTGTACGTCAAGCTCTCCGCTGTCCTTGAAGAACAGATTGGTATCAATGCTGACCTCCGGAGTAACGGGATCTGCATCCTCAATGGTCTCATCAATAGTCTGGGAAATTTCGGAGAGGTAGATTGCCGTCAGGTTGTCCGCAAGGAACTCCTCGGGCTCATTTTCACCTGCCTCTACGTAAATGCTGATCACACCGTTTCCGTTTGCAAGAACGCTGTCGTCCAGCGTCAGCTCATAGTACAAAACGCCGCCGGCTTCCACCGTCTGCCCTGCCTTAACAGAGCCGACGTATACCTTCTTGGAAAGAAGCGCTTGCAAAGCATCATCATCCACACCAACCTGCGCATCCTGAGAGTTACCCATCGAGCCGTTGAGTACGTAGAACTTCAGGGAATCGGAAGCGGCAAGATTGCCGCGATTGCGAATTGCGATCATCAGCGTATTCTTTTCGCCAACAACCATCTGCTTGACGTGCGGTCTCATATCCACGTACGCCGTGCTGATGCTCTCGGGATCCCCTTCGGGGAGTGTGAGTGAATACTTGCCGTCAGCACTTTGCGCGGTAACGCTCAATTCGCAAACGAATGCCTTTGGCGAAAGCTCAAATTCTTCACTCATACCCGAACGAATCTGCTTGGATACGCCATTCTTCCCAACCGCAAAGGTTGCCGTTTTTGCCCCCGTGTTGGTAACGGTGCAAATCACCTTTTGATTCTTGTAATCAATGTGATACGTGTAATCGAAATCCACCTCGTACAGATCCTTCAGCAAAGTCTCGCAAGAGAGGGTGACGCCGTCCGAATTGCAGATCTGCATTGTGATCATCAGCTTGCTGCCGACGTAAACAGCATCAAAAGAGGAAACGTAACAGCCTGCCATTTCGGGTTCATAGACCGTCACGGGCGCGCCCCACGCATCTCCTTCGCGGAAGATACCCTTAATGGCGGTAGCAGAAACGGTCTCGCCGTATTCCTCCCAGGTCAGGATCTCTGCGTACAGAATTGCATCAAGCTGCTTGTTGGAATCGTACAGAGCAACGTAGCCGTCATTGAGCATGGTGGTTACGTCGGGCAAATTCCACTCCTCCTCGTAAGCATGCAATCCCTCGGTTGCCGCTTCGGTGCTGTAATACAGAACCGTGCCGTTTTGCACCTCAACAGAGTTTGCAAGACCGATTTCCGTTGCCGCACCGATCGCAAGATCCTTGATCTGCATCAGCGTGCAGTCGCTTCCGTCCGCAAGATCTCCGTCGCGATCCACAACGTAATAGATATCGTCACCATCCACGGCGAGATCGACCACGGAGGAAAGTCCCTGCTGAAGAACGGTGCTCTTCCAAGCAGAACCATCCCAATAATATGCGTGGATGGAGTTTGCGGTGGTTTCATATACGTGCAATTCGTCGCTTGCTTTATCATAATAGTTGTCGGGAGAAACGCCGAAGATGTTATTGTCGCTGTTCTCCGCCCAAGCAAGCGCGGGCTTGCCGTTGATCATACCGATTTGATGCGCATACTTGTACGCGCCGTTGACAGTACCGTCGATCACGGTTTGTACGTTGGCGGTCGTCGTTCCGGTTGCGACCGACTCCATCTCCGCTGCGGAAAGTGCAACCCACTTCAGTGACAACCCTTCGGCACCGATCTCGGTATTGTTAACGGTTTCCTCGGTCAGCTTTTTTGTTTGATGTGTGTAAGCAATGTATACGTTGCTCTCGTCTGCAAACAGCGTATACGCCGCATCGCTGTAGCTGTCACCCACGTCCAGAATTGCGGGTTCCTCCCAATCGCTGCCATTCCATTTTGCCACAACAAGCTTTGTGCAGTTGTATGCATCGTATTCACCGCCGCTCACGCGCGCAAAGTAGACCTTGTAGTATTTGTCACCAAACGAAACGACGTGCGCATTCTCCTCACAGTCGTTGGAGTATACGTAGTTTTCATCCAGGAACATTGCCGCTCTTGCAAATCTGTAAGCGGCAAATTTCGCGCTTTGAGGCTCCCCGATCAGATATTCTTTTCCTGACCAGATCGACACCTTGTGGGTATACCACAGCACCTTAACGTAGGCACCGAAGTTACCGTGAATCTCCCAATAGCGTACGCCTGCACTATCGTCGGCTGCACTGGGGAAAATATCGAACACAATAACGGTACCAACGCTTCCGTAAAGACCGATAGAAGCAATCGAGCAACCAATTCCCAAGGATGCCTTCAACTCCGCCTCCAGACGAACGGAAAGCTCATCCAGGCTGATCGGTGCGGATTCATCGTCAAATCGGAGCTTCAGGTTCAATTCGCCCTTCAAGGTGACCTCCACCTCAAGAATGACGGGAATGGACCATACAACGTATTGCGAATTATGCTTGAAGGTGTATTTGATCTCGCCCTTGATCGATCCGGATGCCAGATGGATGCCCTCGTCCTTGGAATATTCAAAGACCAGCTGTCCCTCAATGCTTGCACCAAACTTATGCTTGTTGCTGACCTGGCTGTTGCCGTCATTTTTCAGGGGAACGTAGCCCTCATAGGGAGCTTCAAAATCCTTCAAAGGACCTTCCAGAAGCTTATTGATATCCAGCGTATCGTCAAACGTAGATCCAACCGCTTCAATAATTGCCTGGCGCGTACTGTGGAAAATGGTAAGTGCACGCAAAGCAACGCGCTCTCTGCCGATGAGCATTTGATGTTCATACGGAGAAAGATTGACTGCACCGTACTCCTTGATCACTTCACCGAGACTTCCGCCCGGCACGCCCAAGTAAACGTTCAAGGAGTAATAGTAGTAATTCTCCGCCTCGGATTGTACGAAGCGAATGTTGTAAGTAAAGGTGCCATCGAAGAACTGGTAGAAGAAGCTTCCCTTGTTGTGCGGCTTTGCAAACTTCTTGTAGCCCTTCTCTGCATTCGAGTCGGGATCGGGAGTCTTTGCTGTCACCGAGAGAATGACCTGGCTGTCATTGATCTCGGTTTTAATAGAGACCTCGTCCGTCAACTCGATCTCAAACTCTGCCGAGCCAAACAGCTGCTTGAAGATCTCGGGTCCCTTCTCCAGAGAGATCATATCTCCAAAGCTCAGGTTGACGTCATCCGAATCCAATTCGAAATCGATTACATTGATATTCAGAACCTTTCTGCATTCCAAAATCTCATCAGGACCGTTCTGTACGGCAACGCGTACCTCAATGGGCAGATCCTTTTTCAGGTGAGATGCCGAAACGGTAAAGGTGCAGTTGTTCCCGTCCACCTCTGTCTTGGCAGGCAGCTCCGTGCCATTCTGAATCAGCGTGAACACAGGATTCGTACAAGCAGGATCCCAGAAACCGAGCACCTTGATGGTAACGTCCTCATACACCGTCTTAACGGTTTCCTTCTTGGAGCCGTCTGCATTTTGTACGGTGTAAGAATAGGTCTCGCGATAAAGCGCGATATTCAGATCCGCCGTTTGGCTGTTGATATCCTTGTCCCCACAGCTGACGCCATATACGTCGGGCTCCTGCGTCATGGTCAAATAGGAGATCAGCATATCGAGGTCGATATACATATCCTGGTCGTAAGTGTAGTAGCCTTCCTTTTGTGCGTAAACGTGGATCATGGAGCGAATGGTTTCGGTCCCCATCAAAGAGGAGAAATTCACTCTGCCAAGCTCATCCGCATAGAGATAGAACTTGTGCGGTACCCATACCATCTCCTCCTCGCCTGTTTCCGGGTTGTCATAAAAGTCGATGCCGTAAACTGTGATGATGAAATAAACGTCGGTAAGTGCGGAACCATCGGTTCCCTTTACAAACAGCAAATAGTCGTTGGTTTGAACCGTATCGTTCGGCACGTCGGTCACCATCTCGTAAGAACCGATCTTGCGCTCGCACCAAAGCTGTTCCTTGGTTGCGTTTTCGGCATCCTCACCAAGCCAATTCGCTTCAAATCCAACCTTAAAGCGCGTATAAAGGCTTTCTGGAGTGTTATCGTAGATCTTCTCGCCAACCTTGGGTAAGAATTCGGAAACGTAATAGACGGTATTCAGATTGGTACAGCTGCCAAATGCTCGAGAGCCAATGGAGAGCTGCTTGGTGGTGCCCACCACGATCTGCTTGACGTTGGTATTTCCGTAAAATGCAGAATCGTAAATTTTGACCACCGATGCGGGAACGGTGTAGCTGACACGCTGAATTCCCGCAGGATAGCAATACAGTACGGTGCGATCCTTGGAGTACAGCACACCGTTGCTATCGTTGCTGAAGTTTTGATTGTTTACGGATACCTCGATGAAATCGAGTGCGGGGCTATCCACAAAGAGGTTGTAGCTGTAAAGTCCGGATGCCTCGGTATTGCTGCTTCCGTAATATCCCGCGCCAAGCTTGACGTATTCGAGCTTAGCACAATTTGCAAACGCCTGGCTACCCACCAATACGGTAGCATCGTTCAGGGTCAGCGACTTGAGGTTGCGTGCACCCCAGAACGCCTCGGAGGCGATCTTATAGGGAACTTGCTGTACATCGTCAGCGCTCATATCGTAAACGACTGCCTTCCCTGCCGTTTGCTCAAACGAAGCCGCATATTGCAACAGCACGGGTGCATTGGCTTGTGTATCGTCAAACAGAACGCCGTACGTTCCTGCCTCATTGAGGAGATCAACGCGGTAATTATCAGTTGCGTTCTGCTTCAGAACAGAGGTTCTGTCAGTATCACTGTAATCGTGGAACGCGAACGCTGTGATCTCGGAGCATCTGCCGAATGCACCGTCTCCGATAAAGATCACGTTGTGGTTGATCAGCTGAGGACCTACCAGTCCCGAATTGTAGAATGCGCGCACGCCGATATTTGCAAGCGTTTCGGAGTATTGGAATGCTTGCACCGCCGTATTTTCAAACGCAGAATCACCAATGCTGTGGATCTGGTAACTGCCAAACAGATCTTTCAATGCGGTGCAATTCCAGAATGCATGAGAGCCGATGACGTTTACGTCGGTCAGCGTAATTCCGGTCAGATACTCGTTTGCCGCAAAGGCGTAATTTTCGATTACGGTAACCTTGCTTGCGGGAGTAAAGCTTGCGTCGGTCTTTCCCTCCGGGTATTTCAGCAATCGGGTAAAGATCGCTTCATCCTCCTCCGGTGTCAGGGGATTTCCGTAAAGAACGCCGCCCACCGACTTGTAATCGGGGTTCTCCGCATGCACGGTGATGGCTTGCAGGCGCTCGGTGTTGCGGAAGGTACAATCCCAAATTGCAGGAAGCTCTTCACTTTGCCCCTCACCTACAAATCTGCCAAATTCAACAGACTCCATCAGCTTGTTGCCATAGAATGCATAACGGTCAAAGCCAACGACCTTGTAAAGACGATTGTTGTAGGTAACGAAGGTGGGAATTACAACCTCTCGCAAGGTAGCGTTACTGGTGTTAACGGTGATTTCCTCGTCGTTCAAAGAAGACTTTTTACCGACGATTGCCGTATTGTTTTTCAAGTCAACCGTATAATATACACCGCTCTTATCCTGGTTACCCGTCAAAATCGCGGAGGAATAGACCTTGGCGTTATCAAGCTTTTCGCTCCAGCCCTCGGTTCCTTGATTTACAACAACGTACGATCCTGCATCAAATGCACCTGCAGCCACGTCCGCAATTGCGTCTCCTACAAAATAGATCTGTGCGGTGCAGCCCTTGAATGCATTGGCACCGATAGAAGTAATTCCACCCGCATTTTCGGCGGTGGGAGTGGTGATCGTAACGGTTGCAATATCCGTCTCCTGCTCAAACGCCGATGGAGCAATGCCGATCACCGGAATCGCGGTCGTTCCACTGAGGATCTTTTTGGAGATCACAACGTCTTTATCTCTGCTGATTTGAGAATTGTATCCGGAGACCAGCGCCGCAATCGGTGTTTTGGGATCCGCGGGATCGTATTGCAATTCGTACTCGATTCCGTAACGGTCCGTGTTGTTACGGTCGATCGGGGTCAGATCCGCATCCGTTGTTACAAGGTAGCTGCTTCCCTCTTCATAAGATGCGGTGGAAAATCCTTCGCCCGGAACAAAGGACTGATAGGGCTTGCCGTTATAGCTCCAACCGTGCGTATCGATATCGTACGTGATCTTCAGATGAGAGTCGTTGGAGTACGTTTCCTTTTCGCCGTCGCCATTGTCCAGCTCACGGTGGAAGGCATTCTTGTGAATTTCAGGGCAATCCCCTTCAAAGAACAAGCTGGAAAGCAAGGTGTTGTTATAGACGGAATGCTGCTCAAGCTTTTGAATATCCTTTCCAAATCGAATCGATACCAGGAGTTCGAATTTTACAAAGGCATTCTCGCCGATTTCATCAATTCCATTGCTGATGATGGCTTCCTTGATACAGATTCCCAATTTATCGGAGGTGTATTTGTGGTAAGAGGTTTCACCCTTGGCGGAAAAACCGCTGATCGTACCGTCGCCGTAGCACAAAAGCACACCCAAAGTTTTTTCATAATAAGCCTCGTTTGTACCGATCAAAACGTAGCGAGCATCCGTGCCGCAACCACCGTGATCCTCGATTTTTTGAACCGTCAAACCGCTCTCTTCCCAAATGCTATTGCCCTCGTACGCATAGTAAAGAGCCTCATCGCATCCGCTGAACGCGTCTTTTCCAATCTCGTTGCTCAAAAGGATGAATTCGCCGCCGCAATCAACAAATACGGGATGCGCGGTAGCTTCTTCCCCTTCACCGCTTTCGGCGGTGGCAATGCTCATGCCCTCGGGAATTTCAAGGGGCTGATTGAAATAAATGCCCATGAACGCATATTCCGCAATTTGCGTAGCTCCCGAGCGACGCAGGTTGCTGCCCTGAGAGCCGAGGATGACCGTTTTGGATTCGATCTCAACCAGGCAGTTCGAATCAAACGAACCGTAAACGGTGTTTTCTGCCGCAACCGTAATCGTCTCCAACGAGGAACAGCCGTAGAATGATCCAACGCCCGCACTTGCAACAGAGCTTACCTTTGCAGGGATATGCAAGGACTTCAAGGATACGTTGTTGGAAAAAGCAAACGTGCCGATTGTCATCAATTCCGTTGGCAGATCAATTGCTTGCAAAGAAATACAATTTGCAAATGCGGAGTCTCCAATGCCTAACACCTTGGAACCCTTTGCAAAGATCACGCCCGTCAGCTTTTCACAGCCTTCAAACGTATGCGCCTCAATCTTTTCCACGCCCTTGGGAATGACGATCTCCTTCAGCTTCTTCGCACCCGAAAAAGCATATGCTCCGATTTCGGTCGTGCCCTCGGGAATGGTGATATTGCCCAGAGAGGTACAATTTTGGAAAGCATTCTGACCGATGCGCAATTGTTCATTGTGATCGATCAAGGTAATGTCGCTGAGCATGATGCATTCTGCAAATGCATAGCGCGCGATCTCATTCAGAGGTGCCAGTGTGATCACTTGGGTGAGCTTTTGGCAACCATAGAAAGCGCGAGGACCGATTCCGCGTACGTTCTCGGGAATCTTGATTGCCTTGAGTTCTGTGCAACCGCCAAATGCGCCAAAGTAAATGTACTCTGTTTTTTCATTGATATGGCATGCGGTAGTCGATTTAGAAGATGCCGCAAGCAATACAGCGTAGGGGTTTTCCTTTGTGCCGATGTAATAAGCATAATCACCGCTTTCCATCGTTGCACCGTTGGTGATATCGGTGGGATAGTCGGTGCTCAAATGCTCCCCTGCATGGGAAACCGTTGCGTCCACCGTGTAGTAGCCGTAGAATTGCATTGGGATTGCAGATGCCGCAGTAGCAGAGTAGTCAGCCTCTACAACGTAACCGGCAAGTTTGGTATCACCTGTTGTGTCATTCCAATTACCAACACTGCCCAACAGATATGCATAAGCCTCACCGTCGCCGGCATTATTCGGCTCGCCTTCACCCCAATTGGTGTAGGTATCGGTTGTCCCCTCCACAAATTCAGTTCCATCTGCCCAAAGCCAGATCGAATGATCGGCTCCGCTTACGTAAACAGACTTTCTGGTCAAACCCATCCAATAATGCCCACCGCCTGCAAAGCGTTGGATTTCATCAACAATGAGCTGTTCCTCGGCACTGTTGATAGAAACCAACTGTGCGCCAAGGCTCGTTGCGTTGGCTTTTGCAATGTCGTACGTTATTTCAAACGCAGGATACACGTAATACTGTTTGTTCGATGTACTGTATTGCACCTTCCACGTCACGGGGGCAGTACCTTTTGAACCTGGAACGCTCCATATTCCTGAGCGATTTGTACCTGCGGTTCCCCACACAAATTTGCTTCCACCTGTACCACCACTGGCATTTGCACCGCCGGAGCCTGCACTACCCATAACCAACTGTATATCTGCGGACAGAGAGATAGCACCTTGAATAGCGCAGGCTACATTACCACCGTTTCCGCCGTCGCCTCCAAAGCCACCGTCTCCGCCGTCACCATTAGTAATATTACCATTCGTACCGTTACCGCCTTTGCCTCCATTGCCGCCTGCACCACCGTTGCCGGAAATTGCATTGAGCTTCGTTATTGCAATGACTTGCTCGGCTTTTACAGCATACGCTCCGTCTCCGCCTTTTCCACCCTTTCCGCCGTTTCCGCCATCTGCTCCGGCAGAAGTGGATGTCAAACCGGCTCTACCATTGCCGCCATTACCGCCATTTCCACCGTAGAGGGTGAGCGTTTTCTCAGCATCGAAAGAAACCACAAGCTTCTTGGAATCGATTGCTGCTTTTCCGGGCGATCCGGGATCACCATGGATATTCGAACTATTTCCTTTAGCTCCAACACTTCCATCACCGCCATAAATCGTCAAAGGTGCATCGCCCAAAACAATCACGTTTGCATTGGGTGCATTGATAGCTATGGTATCCTTCTTTGCACGGATGCTGTTGGACGTGCCTTGGCTGATGATATAAATATCCTGCGTGGTCTCGCCTGCATCGAGCGAGAAATCCGTCAGGTTGACGTTTTGCAAAAAGATATAAACCGAAGGCAGGTCGCTCTGCTCGACAGTGATGCTAAAGCCACTATAGGTTTGTCCGCTTCCCTTCAGGGTAAGGGCGTAGCTCTTGCCAAGCACAAAGCTTTGCGCCGAAACAGCATCCAAGTCTTTGATTCCTGCGTACAGCGCATTCTCGGCAACGGTATAATTCTTGTAATTGACACCGTCATAGCAGTTGATGATGCGTCCGCTGTTATACGCAGCCAAAGACCCCAGATACGCATTGGTACCTGCGGGATCCACCTGCACGCTTCCTTCCAGGCGAACGTCACGAATGCAACCTGCGTTGTATCCAAACAGACCAACGTAGGCGAATTCGCCGTTCTCGGTTTCGGGGAGCGTAGTGATCTGCAAGCCCGAGATCGTATAGCCCGAACCAAGCAGATTTCCCGTAAAGGGCGTTTCGGGAGATCCGATGGGCACCCAATCCTCATAATTTGACAGATCGATATCGTTCATCAAAATGTAGGTCCCATCAAGATCATTTCGAATGGCGTTCAAGTCCTCTGCATCATAGACAAACACGCTGCTTTGCTCCCAGCGTTTGCCCGATATGCCCTGCAACGCCTCCGCAAAAGCGGAAAAGACACTCGCAGGGATCATCAAAAAGACCATTACGAACGCCAAAAATGCTGATGTAATTCTGGTAAACACGTTTCTTTTCATGTTATTCACCTCGTAAAATCAGTTTTTTGCGAAATTTTACAAATTTATTATAGCATATTATTTTGTCAATGTCAAACGTATTTGAAAAAAATTCAAAAAAACGATGCCTGCTATTGACTTTTTTCGACGGGTATGCTACAATAATTGCATTCTGTAGCTGAGGTATAAATTCATGTATTTTGATGATATTCAAATCGGCATGAGCACTGAAATCGCGCCTGCCGTGATCGAAAAAGAAAAAATGATCGCCTTTGCCCGTCTGTATGACAACATTCCCCTGCACACCGACGAGGAGTATGCCAAAAAATCCCCATTCGGCGCTTTGATCGCCCCCGGGGTCATGTCCTTTATGTCGGTTTGGGCAAAATATCTGGAGGTGGACTTTTTCGGTGAAGAACTCTTGGCAGGCAAATCCACCAAAATCGAATGGATAAAACCGGTGTTCGCAAACGACGTTTTACACGGTGTTGCAACCGTCACCAATCTCTTCAAAAGAAGCGAGCGAAACGGGCTGGTGGAGATCACCATCCACGCCTACAACCAAAACGGTGAGGAAGTGCTAAGTAACGTCACCGAAGCCATTGTCAAATGCAAGCCTCGCGTATAATGTAAACGTGCGTAAAAGAAATATAAAAAACCAAGCCGATTTGGCGTGATACTCTTAACGGAGAATTCGTAAGCACAAGATTTCGGCAGAGAACTTGTTTTCTCTGCCGATTTGTGGTATAATGGGGGTAGCAAAAAGCCTCTCCCGTTGGGAGAGGTGGCGGCGTAGCCGACGGAGAGGGCAAATGGTCGCAATGATATCCCCTCTCACCCGACTCCGTCGGGAGCTCTCCCAGAGGGAGAGCCTTAGGATACGCAACCGTAGGGGTATGGGCTTTGCCCTGTGCCTTTGTAAAACAAGGGCGAAACTGGCGATAAACAGAACAATAAATAAGAATTTGACGAGGAATGAATATGGAGCAAAAATATCAGATTGGTAATGAATATGGGTCTATAATGTGGGACATCGAAAAGCTCCTCAGAGATATTAAAAAGTTTAGAATAAAAACATTTGATGTTGAAAATCTTGCTCTAAACAATCCGTTTCACGGAAACAGAGAATATGCTATGACTACCGATATTACTCAACCTCTAATTATTGTCAATCTAACAGACAATATAGATAAGCTAATTGATGGCAATCATAGATTGCAAAAGGCATTGAAACTTGGTATAGCAACAATCGATGCTTATTATCTGTCATTTGAAGAACATTGTAACTATATTGTTGATTTTAACGAGAGTATATATCGCCATGTTGTAAGCCATTGGAAAAAGTAAATTCCAATTTATCGAATAGCAAACGCCGACAGACTTTGAAAATCTGCCGGCGTTCATTATTTGGTTTCTGCGGAGCAATTTTGCGCAGTATAATCAAACTAAATTGTGATTTTTCCGCTAAGAACAACCCCCATTACGCTGCGTCCTTTTGGATACAACGGTTCGGCTTGGCTTTTTTGCATGACGTGCTCACTCATTTGACGTCACCATCAGATTTTCCGAAGCTTCGTACAAAAAGATTCCCCATTCGGGATACTCCGCAACAAGGGTCATCGTTACACCGCGCACACGCGCAACCCGAAGCGCGAGTTCAAGATTATCCCGCCGCAGGTAATACACGCATTTGTCGCTTTCCACCTCATACACCGACGGATCACACAAGTATTTGACCGGTTTAAAAACGTCTTCCTTCGAGCGATCCCAAAAACCTGCGGTGAGTTTTCCACCAGAGGCAATAGCAACGTCCTCACATTGGTTCCATCCCGAATAAATGGTGGTGTACCCCTTTTCCACCAGCATTTCGCTGATTTCATAACTGACGTTCTCTTGCGCGTTCTCGGCTTGCTTTACGGAAGGGAGAACGTTATTTTGGAAGGACGTGATTGCAAAAACGGCAAGCAGAGCAAGTACAATGGGCTTGCCAAATCTCCAACGGCGATACACATACGCCGGTAAAAGCGCCAGAAGCGGAAGGAGCATAAAATAATATATGCTCCGCACCGACATCTTCGTAAAGATATCAAGCACCGCAATCCCCAATACGCTAAAACCGAACAAAGCCACAAGCGCGCCCCAATGTGGAAGCGTCTGTTCCTCATTCTGCCATTTTGATTGAAAATGCGCAAGAACGGCAATCAGAACCACCGTGATCAAAAGCACGCCAAAATTCTCATAGCTTGTCAAAAGCGTGGTCACGTGCTGCAGGGTGGTGTTGACCGATGCGGGAATCTCCTCTCGACCAAGCAGAGTTGCAGAGGAAAAGATCTCATGCTGTGGAATATTCAAAATGCGGATCACCAACAACCCCATCACGTTTGCGACAGAGAGCGCGGCTGTGATCGCCAGCGGCTGCCATTGCAACCGTCTTTGCTTGACCAAGCTCTTGATCTGTGTGAACGCCTCCAAAGCCAGCATGGGGGGCAGCATGATTGCCGTTTGGCGCAGGCTTTGCATACCCGCTCCAAAGGAGAGCAAGAGAGCAACCGCAAGCATAACCATACGCGGCTTGGTCAACGCCTCTTGGCGTCTTAAAAAGCACCCAAAGCACAAAAAAGCGGTGATCAGATAGCAGGCATAGTAGGAACACATGGTAAAGAACAATTGCCAACCGTTGAGCGCATAAACGGCATTTCCGCAATACGCAGTCAGCACAACAAGGCTCAAAAGCACAACCAAACGCTCCTCAAAACGCAAAAACACAGGCTTCAGCATCCAAAGCAAAGAGCAAGCAATGCCCAGCGTCATCAGAATGGAGGCGATAGCCATAGAGAGCGCCGGATGCCCCGTAATACCGTAAATGAGCGCGGAAAGCACCGGCGTTGCAATCACGTAAAATTGGTTGCCGAACACCCACCCCTCCGGGAAGATAGACTTGGATTCCCACGCGCGCACAGCATACAACACGTCGGAATACATGTCGGTACAATAAAAGCTCGGCGTGAGCGAAAGATTCAAGAAGCAAATATATGAGAAGAAAAACAACAAAACGCCCAAAAGAGCAATTGGCAAAAACAGATGCTTGTATTTGTTGATCCATTCCCTCATCATCGGCACCTCCTGTTTGAGAAGTGATTTTCCTGCATCGACAGCCAAAAGCCGTCATCTTTTCTCCATTATAGCATAAAACCTATTACTTTTCAACCTTTACAATAAAAAATGCTTTTCGCAAGCGATAAAATCGCGGCAAAAAGCTACCTTATGTAGAAAGATTGTTTGTTTTAGCTGTTATTATGTAAAGTAACAGAGTAACCTCTCAAAGTAACAGTTCAGAGGGTAGATTTTTAGACGAAAATGTGCTATAATAATTTCCGAGGAAACGGAGGTGTTTCTATGGAGTTTTCCGAAAAATTAAGACAGCTGCGGAACGAAAAAGGTATCTCACAAACCAAACTCGCAGCCGATATACATATCTCACGCTCTGCCGTTGCAAAATGGGAGAACGGATTAGGATTGCCGAATGACGATTCGCTCAAAATGTTAGCTGACTATTTTGGTATTAGTATCGACGAGTTGATACCAAATAAGAGTAGTGAGGAAATTTTTGTATCAAAGAATAAAACTATTGACCAACAGAAAAAGGTCATTATCGGTTTTGCGGCAGGTTGTGGACTCGGTTTATTTATATTGGGCTTTATCTTTATTGAACCGCTGAGAGAGAGTTTAATCCAGTTAGGCTTGGGTGTGATTTGCGCATTGCTTGGTATCTTCAATATGTGCGGAAATATCGGCACGATCCATTGGTACAATCGCCGTAAGGTCACGAAGGAAAACCAAAAGGCGTATTGTATGTTCGTCGGTCTTGGAACGCTTATTGTCGGTGTTGCAATAATTGCTGGTGCAGTCATACAAGCATTAGGATACCTTGCGGCGAGTGGATTGGCAATAGGAGTAGGTATGTTAATTGGATTAGTTCTTATTTTATATGCCCAATTCAAATATAACAGAGGTTTATTCTAAAATAAATTCCAATCTATCGATGAGAAAAAAGTTTTTGCCACGGGTTTATGATCCGTGGCTTTTTCTTTGTCTTCAGTGGGGCAATATTTGGGATTCGCTGGTTCGAATCCTTTTGTCGGCTCAATGGATCTATTTC
>JAFTKJ010000027.1 GCA_017453305.1 Clostridia bacterium | reverse complement strand
GCGATAGAAAAAGCTCGTAAATATTTGGAGAATTTCGAAGAAATTCAACCTTATCCTGTCTCATTTGTCGTTTTTGACGGCGAGCGGGACTTTTTTCTTTACGCCACGGGCTTTTTCGGTCTCGTCAAATGTGACAGCCCCTGCTGAATATGTAAAAATCAGATGCGAACGGCACCTACGGGACGAATGCGAAGCACCATGCAACGACCCTCACCCAATGCGGCATCCATAGCCGTGCGATAGGTATCTACAAAATCGGTGGGGACAAAAGCCTGAATGGTTCCCGCAAATCCACCGCCGTGTACGCGCCAAGCTGCCTTTTTATCGCAGAGCAGACGCTCGGAGAGGCAAAGTGCCAGGGAAAGCCCCTGCTCGGAGACGTTCTTGGTGGTATACACGTTTTGCAGATAGCAGAAGGAGGAGCGTCCCGACGCGATGACGTTTGCAAAGAAGGTATCAACGTCACCCGAGGTCAACGCCGCCTTTTGGAGTGCAACGCGACGGTTCTCGGCATAGAAATGGAGCGCGCGCAACACGGCACGGTCACCAAACTTTTCACGCAAAAGCGGAACGCTTGCAATCACGTCCTCCTCGCGCACGTCGCGCAAAAAGCCCTTGCCAAAGTAGGAGGCGATCGCCTTCATCTCAGCGGGGACGGATGCGTAGTCGTCGGTCAGGTCGGCGTGGTTGCCGCCCGTGTTGGTAATGCAAAGGTTGTAGCCCGCGGCAGAGATGTCAAAGTCTACCTTTTCGATGATGGGCGTTGCGGGATCGTTGAAGTCGATCGCTACGATGCCGCCAACGGCGCATGCCACCTGGTCCATCAGTCCGCAGGGCTTGCCAAAGAACTTGTTCTCGGCGTACTGTGCCAATTTTGCAATCTCTACGTTGTCGATCTTGCCGTCGTTGTATGTATAATTAAGAATATTACCGATCATGTCCTCAAACGCGGCAGAGGAGGAGATCCCCGAGCCCTTGAGCACGTTGGAGGTAGTGTAAGCGTCAAAGCCGCCAACGGCGTAGCTGTCCTTGCGGAAGCCCGATACCATGCCCGCAATCAGCTCATCGGAGCGACCCAAGGGCGTCTCTCTCGGTGCGGTAAAGGTATTGATATCTACTACGTCCTCATCAAAGCCCTCGCTCTTGACGCGGATGATATTTTCGGTGTTGGGGGAGGCGACCGCAATGATATCCAGGTCAATGGATGCAGCTACCACACAGCCGTGGTTATGGTCGGTATGGTTGCCCGAAAGCTCACTGCGGCCTGCAACCGAGTACAAAGCGGCTTCTCTGTCAGTGCCGTACAGCGCGGCAAAGGCATCGATTGCGGCGGCATAGCGCGCCTTTTGTGCATCTACTGCGCCCTCGCCGTAGATGTATGCAAAGCGCTGATCGTACGAGCCGCCAAGCACAGCGGCTTTGAGTTCATTGATGTTCATAAGTGTATTCCTTTCCTAAGACATAATGGATCTTTCTTCAATACTACATTATAGCATATCAAACTGCTTTTTTCAATCTTTTTTACAAAAATATTTCAAGGCTTTGGGCGGTAACCAAGGCGGCTGACCACCGTTTTGAGTTGACTTTCGGGAGAGACGAGCGTTCCGCTGATGATGTCCGCCTCCGTCAGCTTTGCCATCAGGATTTCGCGTGCGTGATTGCTGTAATCCGTGTTTTCCCGATACTGTGCGCCTCTTTCACGGTCATAGGCGACGTAGAGATAGCCATCCTTCCCCTCGGTGACGTCGGGGTAGGAGACGCTGTCGCGCTCGTCCAGCAAAAGAGAATAGGGGAAGGTTTTGCCGTCGTCCTCGGAGAGGAGTGCGGTGAGGTTGTTTCTGCCCGTGTAGTTGTAGTGGTTGATCAAAAGGACTCTGCCGGAGCGCAAGCGACGGATGTGAATACGGGAGCAGGGACCCTGCAAGCCGCTGTCGCGGATTTCGGTCCAGGTATTGCCGCCGTCATGGGACTTAGAAATACCAACGCCGTATTTCATGCGCAGGTACATGGCAAGCGTGCCGTCCTTTCGCTCCAGTATCATATGCTCGTCAAAGGAACGCCCTTCACCCGTCGCCGTGCCAAAGAGGGAAAAGGTCTTGCCTTTGTCGCGGGACACGAACACGTGCGCGCCGCTCGGGTGTCCCACGGGCTCCCAGGTTTTGTGATTCCCGTATTTGGAGTCCCAAACCGCGCAAGGGAAGAGCCAATCGCCGTTTTTCAACACGGTTGGCTTGTTGAGCATAATGTCAAAGCCCAACGTGCGTACCGGCTCCCATACAAGTGTATCAGAGTCGGGATCGTTACAAATTGCAAATTCCACACGGTTGTCGGGGATGACCGACCAGATAAACCAAAGGCGACCCAAGGGATCGATCCAAAGCGTGGGATCGTAGGCGCGCGCATCCTCTCCGAGGTAAGATACGGCAATCGGCTCGGAAAAGCTCTTTCCGCCGTCGTCGCTTTTGACCAGGAGGGCATAGTTTCCGCGTTGCTCGGAGATCCCACCGCTGTAAAAAGTGACAAAGATCCGCCCATTCTTGGTGCGCTCAATGCCCGGAATGCCTTGCCACGTGCGCTTTTCGGAGGAGTAAGTCTTCAGTTTATGGGAGTCTGTAATCAGCATATAAAGCCCTCTCAATATCAAGTTGTGCAGGCCTGCTTGCCTGCCGATATCATTATATCATACGACGCTCGGTTTTGCAAGATTTGGGTAAAATATTTTGTCACAGAAAGAAAAAGAGCGTTTGACACCGTGTGCCCAACGCCCAAGCTTTTCAAAGCTCTTTTCTCATCTTTTGCAACGCGCCCTTTTCCAGGCGAGATACCTGCGCCTGCGAGATCCCGATCTCATCGGCGATCTCCATTTGCGTTTTGTTTTTGTAAAAGCGCAGATGAATGATCTTGCGCTCGCGCTCGCTCAGTCGCTTCATTGCTTCACGCAATACGATGTTTTCCAGCCACACCTCATCCCCCGTGGAGGAGTCTGACAGCTGATCCATCAGATACAGCGCGTCGCCGTTGTCGTTGTAGACGGGCTCGTACAGAGAGATCGGCTCGGCGATCGCCTCCATGGCGTGCACCACCGCTTCCTTTTTTTCATTCAGACGCGCGGCAATCTCCTCCACGGTCGGTTCGCATTCGCGTTCGGCGATCAGCTCCTCACGAGTCTGCAGAGCACGGTAGGCAAGATCCCTGACCGAGCGACTGATGCGAATGGCGTTGTTGTCGCGCAGATAGCGGCGGATCTCCCCAATGATCATCGGAACGGCATAGGTGGAGAATTTGACGTCCAGATCGGTATTAAAGTTATCCACCGCCTTAACAAGACCGATGCACCCCACTTGAAACAGATCGTCCAAATTTTCACGCCGCCCCGTAAAGCGCTGAATGATGGAGAGCACCAAGCGCAAATTCCCGTTGATCAGCTCATGGCGTGCCTCCTCATCGCCCTCTCTTGCGCGCAGGAGCAGCTCCCGCTTTTCCTCATCGCTCAGCACCTTCAGGTGCGAGGTGTTCACCCCACAAATTTCAACCTTGTTATAGTACATTCCAAACCAACTCCAATTTCTTTTTCCAAGAAAAGTATTGCCGCTTGGTAGGTTTCATTATTCAAGGGAGAAAATGGGAAGAGGCAGATATGGGCTTGACATTTTTTCGCTTTGATGGTATAATGTGCTCACAATCAAAACACGGAGGTAAGCAAATGAAACTGTCGTTTGAACAACTGAAATTGGCTGCGTGCGGTGTGACGGACATGGAAGAATGTGAGGGCGGCATTCGTTTTTTGCGTATGAACAGGGAGCAGCTCCAATACTATCTGGACGTGCGCAAGGATGCGGAGCGCGCAAAAATGGCAAGACAGAACGCAGGTGTGCGATTGGCTTTTTTGACCGACAGCCGCACCGTTACCTTTTCTGCGGAACTGTTACCCGACCTCAGCGGCCCGTTTTGCGGCTTTGATGTGTGCGAAAACGGCGTGCTAATTGCGCATCCAGGTGGTGAAAACGTAGCGGTGCAAAGGCTTTCCGCAACGCTTTCGGAGGGAGAGAAGCTGTTGGAGCTGTATTTTCCGTGGTGTAAGGACGTGATTTTGAAGGAGCTGATTTTGGATGACGGTGCTTCGTTCAAGCCGCATCGGCGTCCGCGCAGGATGCTGGCATTTGGCGATTCTATCACGCACGGCGCATGCGCTGTTCACCCGTCCATGTCCTATATCGAGCGTCTTGCCTCTCTTTTGGATGCGGACGTTGAAAACCGAGGTGTTGGAGGAGACGTTTTTTCGCCCGGCATCGTTGCCAACGAAAGGGTTACGAACGTCGACCTTGTAATTGCGGCGTACGGGACCAACGATTGGGGCTACCGAACGCTGGAGCACTTTCAAAAGGCAATGCCTGAAACCGTTGAGGCTTTGGCAGCTCGTTTTCCTAACACGCCCGTATTTGTGATCTCGCCGCTGTGGCGTACCGATGCGGATACACGGCAATCTATGATGGGGATTCCTCTGCACGATGAGGTGGAGCTGATCCGTGCTGCGGCGCGCCCGTTTGAAAACGTTACCGTTATTGATGCATGGAATTTTATTCCGCACATGCAGGCGTTTTTCAGCGACCACGTACACCCAAACGATCTCGGCTTTGGCTTGTACACAGCCAATCTTTATCGTGAGATCATCAAGTGTATCAAATGATGAATCAGGAGCATGTCAAAAAACGGTGGAGAACCGCGTACGCTTGTGCGTTGTGTTTTCCACCGTTTATGCTTTTTAATTCGGTTAATTCGCCTTTTCGACTACCTGCTCCGCAGTATCGTCCAAGGGCATTTCGGAAATATCCGCGCCAATGCCGCGCAGCTTTTCCACCATGTTTTCATATCCGCGCTTGATATAGGAGACACCGCGAATTTCGGTTACGCCGGTTGCCGCCAAGCCTGCAATGACCAAAGCCGCGCCGGCACGCAGGTCGGTTGCCTCAACCACGGCACCGTACAGCTGTTCCACACCGATGATCGAAGCGTTCTGGGAGTCTACGCGGATCTGCGCCCCCATTTTTGTCAGCTCCTCTGCGTAGCGGAAGCGATTTCTCCAAACTCCCTCGTGAATGTTTCCAATGCCGTTTGCAATGCAAAGCAGGACTGCAAATTGCGGATGCATATCGGTGGGGAAGCCGGGATAATAAACGGTTTGAATATTGACGTTTTCCAATTTTCCATTGCTCTTGACCACCACGGAGTCGTCCTCTTCCTCTACCTCAACGCCCATTTCGCAGAGCTTTGTGGTAATGGATTCCACGTGCTTGGGGATGATCGAGCGCACTCTGACACATCCGCCGGTAGCGGCCGCGGCAACCATATAGGTGCCTGCCTCAATCATGTCGGGGATGATGGTGTAGGTGCATCCACGCAGCTCGGTTACGCCGTGGACCTTGATCACCGACGTACCTGCGCCCACGATGTTTGCGCCGCAAGCATTGAGGAAGTTGGCAAGGTCAACGATGTGCGGCTCACGCGCCGCGTTTTCGATGACGGTAGTGCCATCGGCAAATACGGAGGCTAAGATCACGTTGACCGTAGCGCCAACCGAGGCAACGTCAAAGTAGACCGAATTGCCCGTCAGCCCGTCCTCAGCCTCGGCGTAAATAAAGCCGCCCTCGTTGTCGGTTCTGGCACCCAGAGCGCGAAAGCCCTTCATGTGCTGATCCAAGGGACGGGAGCTGCCAAAATCACAGCCGCCGGGCCAGGCAATGCGCGCCTTGCCGAATCTGCCAAGCTCTGCGCCCAAAAGATAGGAGGAGCCACGCATTTTGCGCACCAATTCGTCGGGCGAGGTGCCTTGTGCAATGTAGGTGGTGTCAATGCGGATGGTGGTGGGGGAGAGATAGGTGATCTGCGCGCCCATACGGCGCAGGACCTCCAAGGAATTGGAGATATCGCTGACACCGGGGATATTCTCCAGCGTGCACACGTCACTCACAAGAATGGTGGCAAACAAGATAGGCAACGCCGCATTTTTCATACCGCTGACAGAGATCTCGCCGTAAAGTGGTCTCTTGCCGCGAATCATCATCTTTGTAGGCATAACGCACACGGGAGGTACGCCGGTACACTCCTTCTCCCTTTCCGAAAATTACATGCTGACACAGTACAAAACGGTGTAACCCGTCCAAATCTCAACTCCGACCTTATCTAAATAATATTATATCATAATATTTTACAAAAGAAAAGTACTTTTAGATATTTTTTTGGTGTTTTTTGGGAAAAATTTTCGCAGAAAAAACGCCGTCTCCCTATCAGGGTATGCAACCGTCTCCAAAACGGTTCCGGGATAAAAAAAGACCGGGCAGTGGGGCAAGCACGCTGGCGTCTTATACCTACCTTGCCAACAACGGCAAGCTCGATACGCTCACCTACGGCAACGGTCTGCAAGAAAAATATTATTACGATAACCTTGACAGAGTTTCCGAGATATGGTATAATACAGGTGAGGGCGGCGCAATGGAATTGCGTTACAGCTACACTAGAATACATTATGGCAAGTGACTATTATTCGCAAAATGTATACTGCAGAACAATAGACTCTATGTTGATAGAATGGGATGCTCATAACAGGCTTTATTCCTTATATCCTCATACAAGATTGGAGGACACAGATTTTGATAAGGCAGATGAAGGCGTAAGCTATATGGAATTTGTTTGGAGAGCTATCCGAGAAGGTGTAGGGGAGGTAATAAGGTAGTTTATGAAATATTCAAAATGTTTATTGTTGCTTTATTCAAGCTGTCTGCTAAAGTTGCTATGGACGGGAGTTATTTTAAATTTTATTTTGGACCCGACCTTCACAATTGTTACAATCCTCATGAGTTGTGTGATGGCTTATAACCCTGAATTACTAATGGTATGTATTGTGGTTCTTTTCATCGACCTATTGCTTTGGCTCAACATCATTGGCTTTGGCCTTTTCGGAATCAAATTCAAGCGAGCCAGACGGATATCCGTTGTTTTAATTACGATTGCTACGGCAATGGATTTGATTGCGTCTCTTATAATTTATGACGTCGTTTGGAAGATCAAATGTACGCTCGTATCTATCATCTTCCTTGCACTTTGTGTGCTGTGTTTGTTCAAACAAAAAAAGCAAGCGGCAATTCTTAACTCATAAAAACCATTTTCCACCAGCCGTAGGTTTGAAACGGCGGCTGGGGTGCGCTCGAATTGCGTTACAGCTACGTTTACAACTATACATTACGCTTAGAGTTATATTGAAGGGGAGATATTGATGGATTATCAAGAATTTAAATCTTTTTGTGCAACAGAGTTTAAGAAGCGAGGATTCAAAAAACGGCGTAATGCGTATTACAAATACGGAAATGAAGTGCTGTGTGTAATGGACCTGCAAAAGTCAAATTATGGTGCTTGTTGTTATGTCAATTATTCGTTTTTCTTGGGGCGTTTTGTTGACGAAGCGCAATACCCGGGAATATATGGGTCGGATGTTTCGGGGAGAATTACTGCATTATCTAAAACACAAACTATCAAAGGCGTACCTGCGATAGAGCAGGTACGCCTTCGGTGTTTGTATTGGTTTGGATGCGAGGATGAATTGTAGTAAAATCTAATTTTGGAGGATACTACAATGAAAAAGAACTTTGAATCCCTTTACGAAAACCTCGGAGGAACCTACCGCGAGAAAAACGGACACCTTATCCCCGATATTGCACTTCCCGAACAAACCGACTATCAAATCGGCAAATATGGACGGATGCACCTTGATTACATCAAACAGCACCGTCGCGGAAGGTACACCGCGCTTTTGAGCGAAGGCAAACTGAACGCTCGCTTGCACGAAATCGACCTTGAAGCAAACGAAATGCTTGAAACTATCATCCCTCGCCTCGCTATCGAAAGAGGTATTGACGAGGATTTGAAAGCTCACGATATGCTCTGTTGGGCTGCTGAGATGAACAACATCAAGGTAAGCGCGGAAGAAATCGTTTTGCGGGAGGTGGTGTTGGTATGAAGTCGATCATCAATGAACTGTGGCACGGCAACATCATACCGCAAGAGGACAGCAGAAACAACTCAAAAGAGATGAAGGAGCTACTCGGATACATGGCAAGGCATCACGAGGACTTGGAGAAAAGCTTCACAGATGAGCAGAAAGAGATCTTCGAAAAGTTCCACGATTGTTGGAGCGAGTATATGAGTCTTGGCGAAGCAGCTATATTCGAATATGCTTTCAAACTCGGGATGCAGATTGCAATAGAAACACTAACTGAATAATACTTTGGGCTGATGGTTATGAAATCATCAGCCCTTAAATTTCTATGTGTGATGCAGTATGGCAAACATCTATTTTGAAGTTGTAAATTTTTATCTAATATCGTCGTTACGACTTGACATTTATCAAAATAAGTGATATAATTATATGATGAAAATGCGACATGCATTTTCTAATTGAATATATTTCGCAGTTTGGTTCCGCTTCGTGCGGATCAGGGGGAAGTTCGGTGCAAATCCGTCGCAACCATCATTACCGTAATTGAAGTCTTGACTTCTTAAGTCGGAATACTCACCAATCACAAGCGAAGGTTATGCGCTTTTAGCGCGAACGTTTTTGGATATGAAAAG
>JAFTKJ010000026.1 GCA_017453305.1 Clostridia bacterium | reverse complement strand
AGGGGGTGTCTCAAATGCAAAATTTGAGACACCCCCAAGGGGCTAGTCAGATTTAGGCGAGAATCGTCGATTTTGGGGCGTGAGGCGTACGAGGGTACGTCGAGCCCCCAAAGCGGCGATATAAAAAGCCCGTAAATATTTGGAGAATTTCGAAGAAATTCAACCTTATCCTGTCTCATTTGTCGTTTTTGACGGCGAGCGGGACTTTTTTCTTTACGCCACGGGCTTTTTCGGTCTCGTCAAATGTGACAGCCCCTCGTATCTTTATTCGTCGTAACGGTAGAATCCGTCGTCCTCTTCGCCATCCTCGTCGGTCACCTCTTCAATGACCTCTTCGTCGTCGTAAAGAACGGACTCCTCCGTCTCTTCGTCAAGGGAAATTGCCTCGTCTTCGTCGGAAACAACCTCCTCATCAACCTCGGCGTACGCATATGCGCTTTCGTCATATGCATATCCGTTTTCATCATACGCGTATGCATCCTCTGCATCTGCAGGCACATCCTCGTAGACCGCTTCCTCGGAGTAAACCTCCTCGCCATCCTCTGCAAACACGTCATCAAAGGAATTCTCCTCGGTAGCATCGGGATCGTATTCTACAGTCTCTTCTCCTGCAAGCTCCTCGTCGTCATACGCAAAGGCGCTTTCCTCATCGGGTAAGGAGTAGTACGGATTTGCCGCAGGCTCGATGAATTCCTCGTCCTCGTAAACCTCTTCGAGCTCATCGGATGCTTCCTCGACCTCAAGCGCATCCTCGGCTTGCTCGTCTCCGGTTTGCTCCGCCGTGGAATAGGCATCGGGGGTCATCTCTGCGACAGCGGTAGGTTCGGCAGTTTCTGTTGCCAACTCCTCTTCCTCGTCCTCCTTCTTTTTGCGTGCACGAATCATATCGGAGGAGAGCAGGAGCCACATCAGAATGATCTGCAGCAGGATCACCGCACCGCCCATGATCAAAGCCAGCTTTTCGGCATTGACGGGAGCAAAGTGAACCGTCATAAAGAGCGCAGGAAGTGCAACGCATGCATTTTGTGCCAGGTTTTTGCCCTTGGAGCGGCTGACCAGAACCACAGCAATGGCAATGATCTGGCAGAGCATGAGAACGCCCAGCGCGATGATAACTGCGGTGAGATCGATGGTAGGATCGGCAAGGATCACAAAATCTGCAATTCTCTTTGCCTTGAATACCAGCTCGTCGCCCTCTACCGTCGTCTCCAAAAGCTCCAGCATGCCTGTAGCTTCATCGTAGTATGCAACCTGCAAGCCAGTCATTCCCAGGAGTGCCTCCGGGATTTGCATGCGCACGGTAAAGGTATCGTTTGTCTGTACGATAGCATTGATCAGATTGAAGCGGTACGCATCCACAACGTCCAGGGTACGAAGCAGAAGCTCTGCATCCTCCTGGCTCATGAAGGTATCCACAACCACTCTGCCGGAGGTACGGATCGCTTCGTCGACCATACGGCGCAATGCATCCAGATCCTCAAAGCGGCGCGCGGAGAGCGAGCTATCCTGATTCAAGCCCAAAAGGCTGAACAGCTGCAGGGTGCGATCCACGTTATACAGATAGGAGAACGGAACGATCTCCATCGCAGCCATAGTGCTCTGGTAGACCTGATCCACGTCGGCGCTTTGGGTTGCCGCAGTAATATCGGCAACGCCCTGCGCGCAAAGCGAGTTGAGCAGAGTCTTATTGGTATCGTTCAAGGAACCGGAAGCCAGGCACTCGTCGCGGAAGCTTTCCAGCATTGCGATTTTGCTATCCTGGAGTCTTGTAAACGCGATCTTTGCCTCAACAGCCGCCAAAAGCGCCTCTACGTCAAGGTAGAAGGTAGCAGGCAAGCCGTCTTCGCCATCCTTCCATTCCGTGATGGTATCGATCGCATTTTGGATCAGCTCCTTGGTCAAGTCGCCGTCATCCTCGTTCAGCATGCCGTTCAAGCGATCGATCACGTTGGGGAAATACTTGGCGATCATCGTAGCGGTAGACTGCGTGTAGACCTGACCGTGGGGGGTGGTTTCGGTTGCCGCCTTACGGATGAACACGTAATAGGTGGTTCCGGGTTGGAGATTTTCAAAGGTGTAGGTGTGGGTTTGAGAGCTCTTCCAATCGCTGTCACTCAAAAGCGCAAAATCGGGATTGAGTGAGATCGCATACTCAAACAGACCTGCACACTCCTCCAGCATGATCACCTTGATTTGCGTATCGTAGGTGTTATCGATGGAGTGGATCTGTTCGTGATATTTGGGAGGCTCGGGGCGTGCTGCAAGCTCTACGGTGATAGGATCACTGTCGGCGTACTGCGTACCGCCAAGATAAACGACCGAGATCGCCTTTCCAAAGAAGGAATCCGGAATAACAACGGCGCGCTCACGAAAACCGTTAACGGTGATGCTGTTGCCGTTGATCTGAACGCGGATGGGGGCAGTGGGATCCAGATAGATCAGATACTCACCGTCTTCAAGGAGAAAATGCTCCTTGACGTAATCCACGTTTACCGTGGGAACAGTTGCCTTTTGGCGCAGCTGCGCACTCAAGGTAAGATTCTCCGCGCCTACCGTGATGGTATCGGAGAGGAAGAGCGCCGCGTGTGCAACGTCCTTTCCGTTCCAGGTAACGACCTTATAGGAATCGGGAGAGGTGATCTTTACGGTAAATTCGGTTTCAAAGGGGAGACGAATGGTCTCGCTTCCATAAACGTAAGTGCCGTCGGCGGTGATGATTTCAACCACCAAGCCCGTAACACCATCCGGAATACCCGTAACGTCGATTACAATGTCGTAGCTGTTGCGGATCCAACGCGCGTACAGCGTAATCACGCCGTCGGTATCCAGGTACAGATCCCAAGCGTTGCAATTACTTGTGCCGTCCGCGTTGATATACTTTTCACCGCCCTCTGCAGCGCTCCAATAGCCGTCAAAGGTAAAGCCAAGGCGCGTGGGAATGACAAAGCCCTCGGTTGGGATGGGAAGCGGAGCATCGAAAACAACGTTCTCGATTTTTGTGGTGTAGCCCTCTGCCGCCCCCGTACCGTCAAGCGCGACGGTATACTTCTTTGCTTCCCATACGGCACTCAAGGTAATATCCTGCGCGTATGCGTTACACAGGAGCGTGTACACACCCTCGGTGCTTAGGCAATCCAGAGTTTGAGGATTGCCATCCCCGTCGGTGTAACGCAGGATCCACTTGAGGAAGGTGTAGCCCTCGCGCGTGGGGTCTGCAATAGAAACGGAATCGATGGGATCAATCGAATCAAAGGTAAACGTCTTGGGAAGTGCCGCATTCAGCTCATCCAGATGTGCCTTCAGCGTCTCGTCCGTTACACCCCAATCGTAAGCGATATTGTAGGTGTTGGCTTCCCAAACTGCGCTAAGAACGATTCTCTCGTCCTTTGCAGCGTATTTTTCATTGCCCTGTACCAAATTTCCGAGAATGAAATCCGTAGAGGTGCATTCATCAACAACAGTACCGTCAATTGTCACCTGCCAGCCCTTAAAGGTGTAACCTCTTCTGGTGGGCTGAAGGATCGCGGTAGGGGTATCGAACTTATAGGTGGTAGGTGCGCCCTCGGGCAGAACGCCATCGGCAAGTCCTTCGTATACCAAGCTATAAACGATCGCCTCGTAATAGCGATAGAACACGTTAGGCTTAGGCTTTACGTCGGTGGGCTTGGTAATGGGCTGCGGAGCGGGATATGCGCTCTCGTCAATTACCAGACGATAACCGGCATAGCTCTTGTAGTTAAGATAGGGATTTTCGGGATCATCGCTTGCCGCATCGTCACCCATTTGGGTCAGCGCGGATACGAGCTGATCCATCGGCGCCGTCCACACGTCATATGTGCCCAGCAGCTTGATTGCTTCTCCGATTTCGGAATCGTATGCCTGGTCATAACGAAATACCGGCTGAGGGTCGGGCGTAAACTCGGCGTGCAGATAGATCGTACCGTTATCTACCATATCCTGGTTGATGATGGTAGAGGGGATGAAATAAAAGCCATCCTCATCTGTTTCCACGATCTTCTGTACTTCCGTACCGTCGCTCTTGATGACCTGCCAATATTGGAAGGTGTAGCCATCGCGTACAACAACGGGAAGCTGTGTAATCTGTTCTGCCTGCTTGTAGTAATACTTCAAGCCGCTGAACTCTGCCATGTCACCGCTTTCGGTCTTGTACGGGAGCTTGGTGACGTCTGCTTTTTCAAACTTGACGTCAAACACACTGGTCACGCATTCAACCCGGGCGCGTACCGACGCCAGGAAGCTGCTGGTGTAATAGGTGGGGGCATAGGGATTTTTGATAGACTTTCCGGGCTCGTCCGCATTCCAAATGTCCTTAAGCTCATAGCCGAGCTTGGGAATAACCGTAACGGTAACCTCTTTTCCGTAAGGAACGGGAACAGCCACACCGTTTTCCATCGGGATATCCTCATCCAACCCCGTATACGTCAGAATGACCTTGCATTCCTCCGGATTAAAGGCAAAGGTCACCGTAGGATCGGGATCCCCTGCAAACACCGAGGTTGCAATAGTTGCCGTCAGCAACAGTACAAAGGCAAGGAACAGTACCGCTTTCTTTTTCAGCTGCTTGGTGATATTCATCAATTGGTTCATGGGTACTCCTCCTTTCATCGAATCATAATGGAATCGCCATCGGCATCGCCGATCGCCTTGATGGCATCTAGGGTAAAGTGATTTGCTTCTACGGTGAACTGCCCCTTCAATGCACCGCTTGCGTAGACCTTGAGTCTGGTTGCGGTCTCGGGAGCCAATCCAACCTGCTTTAAGGTTTCAAGATTGACAATTGCACCGTTTTCGAAATACTCGTCAAACAGGCAAACGTCAAGCAATGCAACGTCGGGGTTGGAGTTGGGGATCGGCTGCGGCGCTACAGTAGCATGCGCAGGCTCCTCCTCTTCTACTTCCTCTTCGTCTTCGTAAACCTCTTCGGTCTCTTCGTCCTCGTAAACCCCTTCGGTCTCTTCGTCCTCGTAAGCCTCTTCGGTCTCTTCGTCTTCGTAGACCTCTTCGGTCTCTTCGTCCTCGTAGACCTCTTCAGCCTCTTCGTCTTCGTAGACCTCTTCGGTCTCTTCGTCCTCGTAAACCTCTTCGGTCTCTTCGTCCTCGTAAACCTCTTCGGTCTCTTCGTCTTCGTAGACCTCTTCGGTCTCTTCGTCCTCGTAGACCTCTTCGGTCTCTTCGTCTTCGTAGACCTCTTCGGTCTCTTCGTCCTCGTAAACCTCTTCGGTCTCTTCGTCCTCGTAAACCGCTTCGGTCTCTTCGTCCTCGTAGACCTCTTCGGTCTCTTCGTCCTCGTAGACCTCTTCGGTCTCTTCGTCCTCATAAACCTCCGCTACCTCTTCCTCAGTGGCATCGGGCGTTTCTTCAACAATTTCCCCAGATTCCTCGTAAGTCTCTTCAATATTCTCGACGGTCTCTACAGGCTCTTGTGCAATAACCCCGTCTGCAGCTTCTACAGACTGTTGTTCCTCTGCAGGATCGGCTTCGACCTCAATGGGCTCTGCCAGCACCTCGATGGGATGCGCAGTCTCGGGGATCGCCTGCTGCATCGTTTGTGTGGGAATACCGTAGTAGCGCTCGGTATAGTGGCGCTCGGTGGTTTTGATCGTTTCATGCGTGGTAGTGGTAGTAGTGGTACCCGACACCACCTCGGTAGCAGGCGCCTCCACAACTTCGGGCTCGATCACGATCTCGGGTTCGGGCTCGGGTTCGGGCTCGGGTTCGGGTTCCGGCATTTGCTCGTTGTCAAACTCCCATACAAAGTTTGCATTGACGGGAATGACGCTTTCATCCTCCTCGGGAACCTGCGGAACGTGATCGGGATCCAACTCGAAGGTGACAGCGGGCTTTTCCTCGCGCAGGTATTCGCGGATCAAGCCACGGGAGATCAAACTTTCGGTGGCCTCGAACGGATACTGCTCCTCGTAGTTCACCTCTTCAATATCGATGGGAGAGAGCCCCTGCTCCTCACATGCACGCTGAACAAGCTCAAGTGCCAGCGTCAGCTTGCGCGCGGAATTGACCTTGTAAAGAAAAGGCGTTTCGGCATATTTTTTCTTATCGCCAACGTCCTTGCCGTGGTACACGGTATCCTCCAGCGTTGCGGGATCCAGAGCGAGGTAAAGATCCAAAGTACGGGTGCGCACGTTGATCTTGGCAATTTGCGCGTGCTCATTGCTGAAGGTATTGATGGTCCAGGTAATACGATCCTTGGTTCCCTCATAGCCGAACAATGCGTTTTTGATGCGACTGTAGTATTTTTTAACGTCGGGACGCGACTGGATCAGCTTTGCCTCAAAGCTCTTACGATAGTGGGCAACGATGTAACAGCCGGTCTCTTCATCAAAGCCGACGATACGCTCGTTTCCGGAGAACAGATCGCTTTCGTATTCATCGTCAACGTCGGTCTCCTTCTCTTCTGCAGAATCCTCAACGTCAACGTCATCCTCTTCCTCAGGCTCGTCCACCTCAGCGTCCTCCTCTGCATCGACGAACGCGGGGGAATCCTCATTCGCCTTTTGCGCGGCAGGATGCTCGACAGCCATTTCACGCTCCATGCGCAACTGTGTACCAAGCTTCATCAGCTCTGCGATCGCCTTGAGGACCTCCTCGTTGGTGCGATCCGACGCCTTTTCGGAAACGTTGTTTGTGGTGGTTGTGGTATTGGTCTCCTTAATGACCTCTTTGTAGGTCTCGGTGACGTGTTTTTCTACGTACGGAGGCTGACCGCCGGGATAAGCAGAGCTGTATACGGGAATGCCACCGGGAACAGCATTGGCTTGTCCCACAGGCTGAACCAGGACAACCGGCTTGCTTTCGGGAACGCTTTCCTCTGCAGGTGCAACACACTCCTCCGCTTCTGCCTCGGCTTTTGTTCCTTCTTCCGCCTCGGCAAAGACCGCCTCTACCGCTTGGTCGCCATCCTCTGTCGTCTCTTCTTCTACCGATTCACTCAAAACAGGTTCGGTTGCGGCAAGATTGGAGTATGCAAAAGTCTCCTCTTCTGCAGGCACCTCGGCTTCTTCGACCGCCTCTTCCGCAACAGCCGCTTCCTCGGGCTCGTCCTCCTTTGCTTCCTCGGGCTTTTTGGAAGCGATCAGATAATACCCCTTTGCGCGGAACACGATCAAAAGGATGGTCAGGATCAACGCTGCGACTGCCGTGCAAATTGCCAGTACCAGCAAAGCAACCTGTGCCGTAGCGGAAACAGCGCCGAACAGAAAAACTGCCGCCGCATAGTTTTGAGAGTGATCATTGGGCGCCGCGTCGTCAGGCGTTGCATCCTCTTCTTGTGAGCGTGCATGACGCATCTTGCTGACAAGAATGCAAATGCCCGCAATCTCAGCTCCGAGCACGCACGCCAATACGGCAATTGCAATAAAGAATACGTTCTCTACCCCAATTCCCGCCGACATTGCAAAAAAGTGTTGTAAAATCAATGTTTTGTCCCCCGTTCTGCCAGTCTTTTTCCAATTGATTCCTCAATTTACAAAAAATGGTCTTGCGACCTTATTCTATAAGTATATTTTAACATAAACTAAAAGAAGATTCAATATGTATGACAAAAAAACTTTAATTTTTTTGCATCTTTTCATCGCAAAATTCTCCAAAAAATTGCATCTTACAATTCTCGACGGAAAACGCCATTGCATCCAAGGATCGGCACACGGCATACACCTTGCATCCCGCACCGTTGTGGTTGTAATCGGCATCATCGTGAATATACGTAAAAAAGCGCGGCAGCTGCTCCGAAAGCAATAAAAGGAGCCCGCTTTGTGCCACCTCCGCACGTGTCCCCAAAGTCTCCAGCCGCTCACGCGCCTCGGTCGCATGGAGAACATAGTGCGCATAAAGCTCGCGCTTCTCCGATGCTACCGCAATTTTTGCCGCCGACAAAAAGCGGAGCGCCTCCTGCAAGTTTCTCATTGTTGTAAATTGCGCATGGCGAAGCTCGGTCAACGCATCCAGACAAGAACGCAAAGCACGCACATCTGCTTCCGCGTGCATCACGATCCGACAAACAGTTGGGAAAGCCGTATGATCGACCTCGCCCTTGAACATACTGTCAGCAGGCTGTAAAAGAGCCGCTCCGCGTCGCAGATCTGCGGCAAATTTCGACAGCGTATCGGCAATTCGGCTCGTATGTTCCTCCAGAAAAGCTGAAAAACGTACAAGAGAGGCGTCCGCGCTACGTGACGCCTCTCCTGCTTCCACATCAAATGCGTCTGCATCCTTTTGAGCGCGCAGGCGCAATTGCTCGGTCAAAGCTTCCAACTCTTGATTTTTTAAATAATCAAAGTACATGGCTTTCCTCTTCCTGCTCAGCGTATCTCGAAACGTGCAATGCCCCCGGCAGGTACTGTGCATTTTTGGGAACCACAAAGCGGATTGCATCGTGGACTACCTCAACAGTAAAACGGTTTTGACGGATCAGCTCACCGTCAAAGGAATATACAAAGCCCTCAGGAGCGTCGATCTCAATCTTTTTTCCTCTGCGGTATTCCAGGATCTTTTCAAACTTCGGGTTGTCCAGATGCGTCCCCTCGGTATAAACGCCGATAAGCTGAATGAACTTCAGATGCGAGACAGGCTTGACAAGACAAACCTCCAAAAGTCCATCGTTGTCCAGCGAACGCGGTGCACAGCGGAAGGCACCGCCTACGTACTGCCCGTTTGCAATGGTGCAAAGCAACAGCTGTCCATCTGGATTGATCAATTCCCCGTCCACGGTAACGCGGCACTCATTTTTCATCGCTTTGAACAGCCCTACCACAATACCCGTGGTGTAGGCATTCTTGCCGCCGATCAACTTTTTGCGGCGCACGTTCATCATAGTTTGTGCCACCGAGGAATCAAAGCCGAAATGCGTGGCGTTGATGGCGTATTTGTTTCCAACGCGCATCAGATCAATGTATTCCTCCTTGCCCTCCAAAAGAGCTTCCACATCCCAAAACACTTTTTTACCGCCGTAGTATTTGACAAAATCGTTGCCGGACCCACACGGATAACAGCCCATGGAGGCATGCGGATAACCAACTACGCCGTTGACGACCTCGTTCAGTGTTCCGTCGCCTCCGCAAGCATAAAAACGCACGGGATCCTTGTATCGCTCGCAAAAATTGCGAATATACGCCGTAGCATCACCGGGAGCCTGCGTTTCATACAGCTCGTAATCAACGTCTACTTTTTTCAGTTCCAATATTTGGCGGATATTCTCAAAGGAGTTATCCTTACCTGCGGCGGGATTGATCACAAATACATGCTTCATACTGTTCAATTCCTTTTCTGTTTATTGTTTGCGTGCACCGGCACGGTAAATATTATTTCCATCTTGCAAGAAAAAGCACCGTTACAAATATTTCGTATAGGCAGAGAAAGCGGAAGGAATGGCATAATTTGCGTGCAGATCGTCATGTTCGACCAAAAAGATTCCATCCAGACCGTCCAGACCGTCAAACTCGGGAGTCACGGTGACGTCGTAAGCGATCATATGCCACTCGATGTGCGTAAAAATATGCTTTGCATCCTCCAATTTTTGGATGCGCAAAGGGTCAAAGCCGATCTTTCGGACAAAATCCAAAACCTGCGCCTCGCTCAAAAAGCCATCCACGTTCGGCAATTCGAAAAGTCCCGAAAGCAGTCCGCGCGGCGGACGCTTGTGCAACGCCGTTCTGCCACCGTCGCGAATGAGGAGCACCGTGCGGTCCTCAATGCGCCGTGCACGCTTGGCAGACTTGACGGGTAGCTCGTCGATCAAGCCCTCACAGCGTGCCTTACAATCCTCGCATAAAGGACAGCTCTCGCACAGCGGCGTACCGTTTGGAACACACACCGTAGCACCGAGCTCGATCATCGCCTGGGTAAAATCCCCTGCCCACGCAGGAACAATGGACGCCAAGGAAAGACGAAACCGATTTTGGGTCTCCTGCAGGGCAATGTCCTCGCGTGAGCCGCTCACACGAGCCAAAACGCGCAAGACGTTGCCATCCACGGCAGGCACACGCAAGCCGTATGCAATCGATGCAATGGCGCCTGCGGTGTAGTCTCCAATGCCCGGGAGCGCGCGGAGCTCATCATAGGTCTTTGGCATCTCTCCTTGATACCGCTCGACGATAAGACGCGCCGCCTTTTGCAGATTGCGCGCACGGCTGTAGTAGCCCAAGCCCTCCCAAAGCTTTAAAAGCCGCTCCTCGGGAAGCTCCGCCAGATCCGTTACCGTCGGGCACTCCTGCAAAAAACGAGCGTAATAGGGCTTGACTGCCTCGACGCGCGTTTGCTGCAGCATGATCTCGGAGATCCATATGCGATAGGGATCCCGCGTATGACGCCACGGCAGATCCCGTTTATTTTGCTGATACCACGCATACAGCGCCGAAAGCGCCTGCGCGGACAAAATATCACTCATTCACGTACTTCCTTTTGCATGAATTAACATCAGTATATCATATCCGTTTTAAAAAATCAAGACGGCGTCAAAAATCTCCCCCAAGTTTTTTTATTTCTGCAACAAATTTTCCCATTCCTATTGCTTTTCGGCTGCAAAAATGGTAAAATGGAGGCACAACGCGGAAAGGATGGTTGTTTTTTATGAACGTATTGCGATTGATCGAGCAGATCCGCACGCCGTTTGGCGACGTTTTGATGGGGCTGATCACCCATCTTGGCGAGGAAATGCTCTTTATGGCGGTCTCTCTCATCTTTTTTTGGTGTATCGACAAAAAGCGCGGTTATTTTTTGCTGAGCGCGGGGTTTACGGGGCTTGTTTGCGTACAGATGTTTAAAATGATGTTCCGTATTCCGCGCCCGTGGGTGCTGGACCCCAAATTTACCATTGTGGAAAGCGCCAGAGAAATGGCAACGGGCTACTCCTTCCCCAGCGGTCACACGCAATGTGCCTCCAACCTCTACGGCGGCGTGGCGCGCTCCTCAAAGAAAAGATGGGTGCAGATTACGGGCGTAGTGCTTTGCCTTTTGGTCGCTTTTTCCAGAATGTACCTTGGCGTGCACACCCTTTTGGACGTTGGGGTATCGCTGTTGATCTCAGCTGTGACGCTGTTCGTGTTGTTCCCCGTGTTCGACAAGGGCTATGAGCGTCCGCGTGTGATGTATATCACCATTGGCGTCATGGCACTTTTGGCGATTGCGAATTTGTTGTTCGTTATGCTCTTCCCATTCCCTGCGGACGTAGACCCCGTCAACCTTGCAGACGCGCAAAAGGTGGCGTGGCAGATGGCGTTTTTGGTGGCAGGCATGAGCCTGATTTACCCCATTGATCGAAAATTCATCAAATTTGACACACACGCCGTTTGGTGGGCGCAGATCTTAAAGCTGGTCATTGGCATCGGCTTGGTCATGCTGGTGCGTGTTCTTCTCAAGGAACCGCTCAACGCCCTCTTTGGCATCAACCTTGGAACAGGCATTCGCTATTTCCTCATCGCGGTCGTCGCAGGCATCCTTTGGCCCATGACCTTCAAATTCTGGTCACGGCTTGGTAAGAAGAATTAAAAACTTTGTGGGGGAGCTTCTTGAAAGAAGCTCCCCCACATTTTTATGAAACTGTATAACGAAATCACAAATCAAATTTGATTGACCACGCCAACAAACAGCGGCAAGTGATCCGCTCCTCTGATGACGAAAATAAACGGGCGGTTAAGGATAAAATCGACCTCCTCATAGGAAGGAGCTCCTAAGTAGTCCTTAAGAATCTCAGTGTAGGCGGCACCGAGAACACCGCTCTCCTCAATGGTAACGGTTGCGCCGTGGCGGACAGAGCTGACATATATTCCGTTTTCCTCGCTCAATGGAGAAAAATCTGCCCGTCCATCAAAACAATCCGTCACACCCATTGCCTTCAGCTTTTCTACCAAATAAATATTTGAGGAAACGCTGAATTTTGGAATTTCAAAATTGACAATAACGTTACGCGTGTTTTTCCAAGAATACCCAGTATTTGCAATCAGCGAAAGCGCCTCTTCATTCTTCAATAACGCTTGCACGCTAACGCCTTGATCAGGCAAAATAAAGATGATATCTCCATCGCTCTGCAATCTTTTACTCGCAGCGGTAAATTTTTCGCCCCAATAGTATGCGGTACTTTCAGAGCCAACCAGATAGTCGCACTTGGTCAAGCCGACAGCAGAATGAAAAATCTTTTGCGCTGTTTTCTCTGCCGAGAACTCCTCTTCAAAAGCAGCTTCAAAAAAGATGGTACTGTACAATGCCAAAACTGTGTCGGGCGTCAACTCGATATGATCGATTTGATTCTTTAAAAGCCCACCCGTTTGATCATTTAGCCATTGGCGCAAAGCTTGATTATATCCATGGCTGCCCATTTTGCCTTGATAAGTAGATGCAAAGTGATATTTTACAAGATTTTGAATTGCATCCTCACGATAAGAAACATTCTTATTCATCCACACGGAGTTTGCCAAAAGGCTTGTCACAAGACCGTCGTCACTGTAATTTGCATTCCAAACGCCATGCACCTGCGTGCGCAACGCCTCTATACTTTCGACATTGAAAAGATCCAAAATTTGTTGGCGCGTGTTTCCACCGCCGCACTCTGCCAGCATGGCAAGCGCCATGTACACGTTCAGTGGCGAATACACAACGTTTTCACTTCCGCAATCGGAAAGAAACGTCGATATGCTATCCTCAAAAAAGCCCTGCAGGGAAGTTCCCTTTCCAAGATACTTGTTCTTCTCATGCTGACTTTTATACCACTCTCGCTTCAATTCTTGGTTTTGAGGATCATTGATTGGATATTGCACCTGCACCGGGTACGTAGCACTCATAATGGTGTATCTATTCGGCTTCACAACAATCGGCACTCCCGGTATGCGCGAAGAAGTGGGCCAATTATCCGTTTGATTGGGCTCTCTCAATAATCCCAACAGAACAGCATCCATAGCTCCACTGCCAAACAGCACCCCGACTCCAATCGCCAAAACCAAAACGGCTGCAATGGCGGAGATCCATTTGATAGGCGTGCGTTTTTTCTTTGGTGCTTCCTTTGCGGCACGGGAGATCAGATTGGCATCGATCATCCCAAGCGCATCCTGCAATCGATCGCTTTTCATACAACATACCCCTCCTTTTGCAGATAATTACGCAATTTTTTTCGTGTGCGCGTCAACATCATTTTGACGCGGCTTTCACTAAAATCGTATCGGGCGGCAATCACACGTATAGTATCAAAATACCAATACCTGCGCAAAAACACGTTGCATTCCACCTCGGATAAGCCGCGCAAAAAGACGGACAATGCCTTGGCAAGCTCCTGCGCGTGAATGCGCTCGTCCAGGCGTTGCCCCACGGGAATGCACTCCTCCAATTCCTCAAAGGAGACCACGTGCATTTGCGATTCCCGCTTTTGCGCATGCCTTCCCCTCCAGTAATCCAGCGCCCTGCGCCGTGTGATCATGGCAAGAAAGGTAGAAAGCGGCTTTGGCTTTTGAGGCGGAATTGCGTTCCACGCATCCAGATACGTGTCGTTTTCGCACTCCTCCGCGTCCTCTTTGCTTTTCAACAAGCCGTAGGCGATGGAATAGCAAAAACGTCCGTACTTTTTTTGCGTCTCTGCGATTGCCTCCTCATCGCGTTGCCAATATAAGCTGATGATCTTATCGTCGTCCATTGCATCCCCTCCGTTCCCCGTTGATTTTTGGATCATGATCGTGTGAGAGTTGCCCTCACCTATCAAATCGAAAAAAACTCGCGTTGGTCACACGATTTTACAAAATATTGTTAAAAAAGCAAACAAAAAGCGCGAAATTCAGCCATTTCCCTTTTCTACAAAAGATTTTGAAGGGGTGTGGGGAAACTTTTTTCAAAAGTTTCCCCACAAAAAAATCACAAAATTCGTTTGAGCCATGCGCGCAAGCCGGACCCCTTTGGAAAGAGCAGAACGCCTGCCGCATAGATGAGATCGTTGTGCAACACGCGGTTGCGGAAACGGATCTGCTCGCGCGGAATGCGGATCTCTGCATTCTTGTCATAGATCAGCGCTTTTCCCTCTTCCTTCAACACCGCCATCATCCGCTTGACGTATGTATCCTTGCGAGCGTAGCACACCTTGGTGGGCGCGTCAACGTCGAATAAGGGACGCAGCGCGGCATCGATCTCCTCTATGTTGTCGGGCAAGAGCCGAGCACGGTAATAAACGGAGCTGTCGTGCCAGGTGGACCTTTTGAGCTCGGTAACGCCGTACTTTTCCATGATGAGCGGATAGAGCGACTTGTAGCCCTGCGCCGCGGCGTGCGAATAATGCGTCCGCGACATCAGCGCGCGCCATGCGTGCATGTGACGCAAAATTTGCTCCCGATGCGGATGCTCCCCCACCTGTGAAATGGCAAGCGCGAAAATGTCCGCCATGGCGATCAGCTGGGCGCGCAAGCGCTCCTCGTGAATGACCTGCACCGATTGATTTGCGTGAATGCGGTAAAAATAATATCCCGTACGCACGTTGCAAACGCGCTTTGCCTCGCGAAAGGCGTAAAAGTTGATGAGCATGTCCTCCCCGTAGCAAATGCGATCCCCTCCCAAAGGGGACTCGGCAATGCATTTTGCCGCAGTCTTTAAAATTTCGCGGCGGTAGATCTTGTTCCACGTAACGTAATAGGATTGCTCCCTGCCCGCCTGCGCCGCAAATGCAAGCAGAACCTCGTCGCCGCACAGATCGATCTCTTGCGAGAGGGTGCTGTCATTTGGCGTCGCGTAGCGCGTGTGCGCGGTGTGGAATGCCCAACCGTTGATGACGATATCGGCGTCCGTCTCTGCAGCCTTTTCAAGCATGGGCTGATGATAATGCACCGAAATGGTATCGTCGCTGTCAAAAAAGGCGCAATACTCCCCCTGTGCCATCTCAATTCCGCGCAGACGTGCGGCAAGGATCCCGCTGTTTTCGGTCTTTTGCAACCGCACCCCATAGCGTGCGGCAAGTGCGGTGTAATCCTCGGTGGAACCATCGTCTACCATGCAGATTTCGTAGTCTCGCAGAGTGGAACGTGCTATGCTCTCCAGCGCCTCGGTCAGATACTCCATTGGCGTGTTATACACGCAGATGATCAATGAAAGCTTCATCTCATTCCACCGTTTCCACCGTAATCTCTACGGCATCGTCGGTATCGGACACCGAGGTGATCGGCTCGGGAGTGGGCATTTCCGCCGGAACGAAAGCCTTTTTTTCGGGGGGCGGAGCAGGCTGCTCGACAGTCTCCTTCTCTGCTTGCGGCTCCGATGCTTTTGGAGCCTGCGACTCGCTCTTTGCCGTTTGCGACGTATTGGAGGACGCACTTCCGTCATCCATACCCGCGCGACGCTTGGCGTCTGCGATTTGCTCCTGCAGGGCGCGGATCTCAATTTTCACGTTTTGCACCGCAGAAATGCAGGCGGCAACCTTGTCCGAGTTATCCTGATCCTCTGTAAAATGACTGTACGCCGCTTTTCCAAGAATGGCAAAGGTCTCCTCCAGTTTGCGCTCCGCCATAGAAAGCTTGACCTGCAGGGTTGCAATGTCGGCACTTTGATTGATCTTGATGGCGGCACGGTTTGCAAAAACCTTCAGTCCGCTGTAAAGGTCATCCCAATTCATATTCGTATCTCCTTGCCGTTTGATATTATCGATTATAGTATATACTGTTTTTGGCGACTTGTCAACCGTATAAACGTAAAATTTCGGGAAACACTAACCGCAAAACGCAAATTGCGCGCAAAAGGAGACACCTTTATGAACATTGATAAAAAAACCTACCGCCGCTTTGCCGATGCGCATGCACCGCACTCCCCCATGGCAAAAAACTGCTTATTCGCCTTTTTATGCGGCGGCGGTATTTGTACGTTGGGGCAGGCACTACGCCAAGGATACGAAACGTTTTTGCACCTGCCGGAGGAAGATGCCGCGCTCCTGACCTCTATGACGCTGATCCTGCTGGCGGTGGTATTGACTGCATTCGGCGTGTTTGACCGCATTGCAAAATTCGCCGGTGCGGGCACACTTGTTCCCATTACGGGCTTTGCAAATGCAGTGGTCTCACCTGCAATCGACAGCCATGCGGAGGGCTTGATTCTGGGGGTGGGAGCAAAGATTTTCACCGTAGCAGGTCCCGTGCTGTTGTACGGGACGCTTGCGGGAACGGTGTACGGTGTGATCTACGCGATCGTTTTGATGCTTTGAGAGGATAAACAGATTGGGAAAGCCGCAAGGTTTTCCCAATTTGTTTCCAAGATGTGCGCTTTTTCATTGACATTCGCGCAAAAATATGCTAAAATAAATGGGAAACCTGTGCACGCTTCCTTCCTTGCGCAGGCAACCCACGACGATTTTTTGGGAAAGGACGTGACGTGTATGATCTTTTGTGTAGAAGATGACGCAAGCATTCGCGATTTGATGCTGTATACCCTGAATGCCGCCGGCTACAAGACCGTAGGCTTAGAGGATGGAGTTGCCTTTTGGAAAGAATTGGAAGCTCAAACACCTCGATTGATCATGCTGGACATCATGCTCCCCGGAGAGGATGGCATCTCCATCTTAAAAAAGCTGCGCGCCTCCCCTGCCACCGCCGACATCCCCGTGATCCTTGCGACGGCAAAGGGCACCGAGTACGATAAGGTCATCGGCTTGGATCTTGGCGCAGATGACTACCTTGCCAAGCCTTTCGGCATGATGGAAATGCTTTCCCGTGTCAAAGCTGTACTTCGTCGTTCCGCTCCAAAGGCAAGCAACCAAATCCTTGCTGTTGGAGATCTGGAGGTCAATACGGGGGAATATACCGTGCTTTCCTGCGGTCAGCGCGTACAGCTGACGCTGAAGGAGTACGATCTTTTACTGACGTTTATGAAAAGTCCGCGCCGCGTATTTACAAGGGATCAGCTGCTTTCTATGGTATGGGGAGCAGATTTCATCGGCGAAACCCGCACCGTTGACGTACATATCGCTACCCTGCGCACAAAGCTCGGCACTTGCGGTTCGTACATAGAGACCATTCGCGGCGTAGGTTATCGCCTGGAGGAAAAGGTATGACCAAGCGCATTTTTGCCGCCATTTGCCTCTGTGCGGGAGGTGCTTTGAGCATCACCCTGCTCGTGACGACAATCCTGCTCGCCTTTTTGGGAGGGCAAACGGAGATCCCCGCCGTCTATTATTACGTCATTGCCGCCGTCTTTGTGCTGACACTTTTGCTGATCGTTGCCCTTGCATTGCATCTCTCCAAGGAGATTGTCAAGCCCCTGCACGAATTGAATCCGGAGCTACCCGTGGTAGAACCGACGTATCGGGAGCTGGAGCCCCTTTTGACACATATTGGAAATCAGCAACGCAGGCTCAAGGAGCAAAGCATTGAGCTGCAACGGAAAAAGAACGAATTTGAAACAGCGACCAACCACATGAGTGAAGGCTTGGTTCTGCTCAACGAGGAAGGCATCATCCTTTCGATCAACCGCGTGGCGGTCAAGCTGTTGGATATTCAAAGATACTGCATTGGAAAATCTCTGCGTAGCTTTTGCGAGTCACCGGAGCTCTCGGCGCTACTCTCTCGCGTACAAGGCGGCGTGCATGCAGAAGCCACCGTCTGTCTTGGCAGTCAGAATTATCAGATCCACGCAGGTCCCACCATTTCGGAAAACCGCGTTACGGGTATTACGCTTTTGATCTTTGACATCACCGAAAAAGAAAAAGCCGAGCAGATGCGACAAGAGTTTACCGCAAACGTCTCGCACGAGCTCAAAACACCGCTGCATACCATATCCGGATACGCCGAGCTGCTTGCAGGTGGCATGGTACGTACCGAGGATGTTCCGCAATTTTCAGATTGCATCTACACCGAGGCAAAACGCATGATCACGTTGGTAGAAGACATCATCAAGCTTTCTCATCTGGAGGAGGGTGCCTCCGACATGAAAAAGGAGAACGTCGATCTGTACGCACTGGCAAACACCACCGTACAAAGCTTAAACACCGTCGCCGCAGAATCGGGAATCACCCTGTGCCTGATTGGAGAAAATGCCCCCATCTTTGGCATACGACAGCTGTTATCAAGCATTGTCTACAACCTTTGCGACAATGCCATTAAATATAATCGAAAAAACGGAAGCGTTACGTTAACGGTGCAAAACAAGCAAGACCACGTGCTTTTGACGGTGGCAGACACCGGCATCGGCATTCCCGCAGCAGAGCAGGAACGCATCTTTGAACGCTTTTACCGTGTGGACAAGAGCCATTCCAAGGCACTTGGCGGAACGGGACTCGGGCTTTCAATTGTCAAGCATGCGGCAAAAATACACAACGCCACCATTGATCTGCAAAGCACCCCCGACCGTGGCACGGAAATCAAAATCCACTTCCCAAAATCATAAGGAGAACTCTATGACGTACGAGCAAATCAAAAACGACCCTGCCATTCGCACGTATATCACGCAAGCGGACGCGTCCCTTTGCGCTCTGGGCTACACCGAGCACAGCTTTGCACACGTCACACGCGTAGCCGAGCAGGCAGGATATATTCTGCAAACTGTCGGTTGCTCACCGCGCGAGGTCGAGCTTGCCAAAATCGCAGGCTTTTTGCACGACATCGGCAATCTTGTCAATCGCATCGAGCACAGCCAAAGCGGTGCCGTAATGGCGTTTCGCATTTTGGACAAGCTTGGATTTCCACCCGAGGAAATTGCACTGATCACCACCGCCATAGGAAACCACGACGAGGGCACGGGTGTTCCCGTCAATGCGATCTCCGCCGCGCTGATCTTGGCAGACAAAAGCGACGTGCGCCGCTCCCGCGTGCGCAATAACGACGTATCCACCTTTGACATCCACGACCGTGTAAATTACTCGGTAGAGCGCGCAGAGCTGAAGATCAACGAGGCACGCACACTGATCAAGCTCAAGCTGACCGTTGATACCCACATCGGCTCGGTAATGGACTATTTTGAGATCTTTCTCTCTCGCATGATCCTGTGCCGCAAGGCTGCGGAGCGTCTTGGATTGCAGTTCAAGCTGATCATCAACGAGCAACAATTGATTTGAGCATGCAGTCGCATATCATATGATATTTAAGTTATATTTAAGTGAGGATTGTTTATGAAACAACGTGAAAAACTCGGCTCCCGTTTGGGATTTATCCTGCTCTCGGCAGGATGTGCCATCGGACTTGGAAACGTCTACCGATTCCCTATTATCACGGGGAGCTACGGAGGTGCCATCTTCGTTTTGATTTACATCGGCTTTTTGCTCCTGCTTGGCGTTCCCGCAATGACCGCAGAGCTTGCCGTGGGACGTGCCTCTCAGCGCAGCATTGCCACCTCGTTTGATCAGTTGGAAAAGCCCGGGCAAAAATGGCATTGGATGAAATACCTCGGCATTGCCGGAAACTACCTTTTGATGATGTTCTATACCACCATTTCGGGGTGGATGGTCATATATTTTGTCAAATATCTCAGCGGTTCAATTATGACCGAGCACGGTGACGCGGCGCTCGGTGCCGTATTTGGCAATATGGTTGGCAACACGGGATTGATGCTTGGTTCTACCGCCGCCGTTATCATCGTTTGCTTTGCCGTCTGCTCTCTCGGCCTTCAAAAGGGCGTAGAGCGCATTACCAAGTGGATGATGGTAGCCCTCCTTTTCCTGATCCTCGGCCTTGTGGTCTACTCCCTGACCTTAGAAAACGCCGCAGAGGGATTGAAGTTCTATCTGATCCCCTCCTTCGATCGCATGCAGGAGGCAGGCGTCTGGACCGTGATCTCCGCCGCAATGGGACAAGCCTTCTTTACCCTTAGCATCGGTATTGGATCGATCGCTATTTTTGGAAGCTATATCAATAAAGAACGCCGTCTGCTGGGTGAGACCGCAACCATTATCTCGCTGGATACCTTTGTAGCCCTGATGTCGGGCTTGATCATCTTCCCCGCTTGCTTTACCTACAACAACGGCGTTTCCGCCGATGCGGGAACGGTTGGCGCAAGCTTCCTCTTTACCACGCTATCCTCCATCTTCAACGCCATGCCCGGCGGACGCATCGTAGGTTCTCTCTTCTTCTTATTTATGATCTTTGCGGCATTTTCTACCGTCATTGCCGTATTTGAGAACATCATTTCCTTCTGGTTGGAGCTGACCTCCATGAGTCGCCGCACCGTTTCGCTGATCAATATCGGCTTGATGATGCTCCTCTCCCTCCCCTGTATCTTCAGCTTGAATATCTGGAGCGACGTGACGGTGTTCGGCATGGGACTGATGGATCTGGAGGATTATATCGTATCCAACCTGCTCCTCCCCGTTGGCAGCCTTGCGTACGTTTTGTTCTGCACCACACGCTACGGTTGGGGCTGGGATAAATTTTTCGCAGAGGTCAACACAGGCAACAAGGGACCTGCCCTGCCGCGCTGGTTCCGCCCCTATATGACCTTTGTATTGCCCCTTATCATCGTATTCGTATTGATCATGTCCCTGATTTGATCAAAAAAAAATAAAAATACCGCCGAGCATCTGCAAAATTAGCGGTAAAATAAAATTAGCCACCACGATTTTCGTGGTGGCTTTTTGATATGCAGAAAGCAAAGAAAAGCCCCGCCGAAGCGGGGCAAGAATTAAAACTGTATAGGATAATCACCGTATCCCATACAACATGAAATTCCTTTTAAAGAATAGCGTTGCATTTCAAGGGTTGCAAAAATAATACACAGACAAGTATGATACATTTCGTTGATCTCATAGGTAAAGCCTAAAGATTTATGCTTGGATTTCTTTTCAATTACAACGTTAACAGCAATCAATTCGTCAAGAGCTTCACGTAATGTGTTTTCCTCAAAACTCAATTTTTCTTTCATTTCT
>JAFTKJ010000025.1 GCA_017453305.1 Clostridia bacterium | reverse complement strand
GTGCGAAGGAATATTGACGCGTAGCGGCAAAATCCTTGATGGTCCACCGTGTTCCCCTTTTTCTATTGGTGGACCATCAAGCCCGACTCCATCTTGCTCTGCGGCAATGCCGCAGAATAAGGTTCGCATTCCAAGCAAAGCCGTCGGGGAGCTTGCTCACCAGCGGCGTGCGAAGGAATATTGACGCGTAGCGGCAAAATCCTTGATGGTCCACCGTGTTCCCCTTTTTCTATTGATGGACATCAAGCCCAACTCCATCTTGCTCTGCGGCAACGCCGCAGAGCAAGGTTCGCATTCCAAGCTAACAAAAACGCGCCCCAACAAAAGCGGTTGAGGCGCGTTTTGCATTTAACAATTAAATGGAGTGAATTCCGTTTGCCTTATCCGCGTGGTCGGCATCCAGGTTGTACTTCTTTGCCTTGCGGTACTCGAAGAACTTTTTGGAAACCTCCGGGAAGAGTGCGTAGGAAAGCACGTCCTCGTCCTGCTCGAGATACTGTGCGATCTCGCTTCTGAGCTGCTCAAGCTCGGGCTTGAGCGCATCTGCGGGACGGTAGTCGATGGGCTTTTCATCACCGATGATCTTCTTGACGAATGCGGGATCGATGGCTACGGGAGTCTTACCGTACTCACCGCGAACGATGCCCTTGAACTCCTTGGTAACGGTCTTGTATCTCTCGCCCATGATGACGTTGAACACAGCCTGCGTACCAACGATTTGAGAGGAAGGTGTAACCAGAGGAGGATAGCCGACGTCTGCACGTACGCGCGGAACCTCTTCCAGCACCTCGGTCAGCTGATCGGACTTTCCTGCCTGTGCCAGCTGGCTCATCAGGTTGGAAAGCATGCCACCGGGAACCTGATATACCAGCGCGTTGACGTCGACCTTGAGCGCCTTGGGATTGAGCAAGCCGCTTGCAAGGTACTTCTCACGCAGAGGAGTAAAGTGCTTGGTGATCTTATCCAGCTCGGTCAGCTTGATGCCGGTATCGTAAGGCGTTCCCTCCAGCGCGGCAACCAGTGCCTCCGTGGGAGGCTGAGAGGTACCCAGCGCCATGGGGGAAATGGCGGTATCAATCACGTCCACGCCTGCCTCGACTGCTTTCATGAGCGTCATGGAAGCAAGACCTGCGGTATAGTGGGTATGAAGCTGTACGGGAACCTTAACAGATTCCTTGATGGTCTTGACAAGGTCGTATGCATCGTAGGGCTTAAGAAGTCCTGCCATATCCTTGATGCAGATGGAATCTGCGCCCATCTCCTCCAGCTGCTTTGCGTACTTGGAGTAGTACTCCATGGTGTACACGGGGCCGGTGGTATAGGAGAATGCCGCCTGCACGTGGCCGCCCTCTTTTTTGGTGGCGTTGATGGCAGTTTTCAGGTTACGGGGATCGTTGAGTGCATCGAAGATACGAATGATATCGATGCCGTTTGCAAGGGACTTTTGCACAAAATACTCTACCACGTCGTCGGAATAGTGACGGTAGCCGAGAATGTTTTGTCCGCGGAAGAGCATCTGCAGCTTGGTATTTTTTACCTTGTCGCGGATGGCGCGGAGTCTTTCCCAGGGATCCTCGTTGAGGAAGCGCATGCAGGCGTCAAAGGTTGCGCCGCCCCATGCTTCCAGGGAGTGATATCCCACCTTGTCCATTTGCTCCAGAATGGGGAGCATTTCCTCGGTGGTCATACGGGTTGCAATCAGCGACTGATGGGAGTCGCGAAGCACTGTTTCTGTAATTTTTACTTTAGCCATTGTTTTACTCCTATCAGATTGGAATTAGGCGAAGCGAGCGAGAAGAACGCCTGCTGCTACGGCAGAACCGATAACGCCTGCCACGTTGGGACCCATTGCGTGCATCAGGAGGAAGTTGGAGGGATCTGCCTTTTGTCCTTCCACCTGTGCCACGCGCGCCGCCATAGGAACGGCGGAAACACCTGCGGAACCGATGAGGGGGTTGATCTTGCCGCCCGAAAGCTTGTTCATGATCTTTGCGGTGAGCAAACCGCCAAAGGTGGAGATCATAAACGCGACAAGCCCCAGACCAATGATAAGCAACGTGTCTGCCTTGAGGAAGGATTTTGCGGTTGCGGTAGCACCCACGCTGATGCCAAGGAAAATGGTGACGATATTCATCAGCTCGTTTTGTGCGGTTTTTGAAAGACGATCCGTTACACCGCAAACGTTGAGCAGATTACCAAGCATCAGGCATCCGATCAAAACCAGCGCATCCGGAACGATCAGCGCTACGACAATGGTAACCATAATGGGGAAAATGATCTTTTCGGTCTTGCTTATCTGACGCAAAGCTGTCATTTTGATCTTTCTTTCCTTTTCAGTCGTCATCAAACGCATCAGAGGAGGTTGGATCATAGGAATGAGCGCCATGTACGAGTAAGCCGCGATTGCGATGGCACCGAGAAGCTCCGGCGAAAGGGTTTTGGCTACGGTGATCGCCGTAGGTCCGTCCGCACCGCCGATGATACCGATGGAAGCCGCTTGCTCGGGCGTGAAAGCACCGGAGAGGAGTGCGCCAGCAAAGGCAACAAACACACCAAACTGTGCACCGGCACCGATCAAAAGGCTCTTGGGGTTAGAAATCAGGGGGGTAAAATCGGTCATCGCACCGATACCGATAAAGATAAGACACGGATACACACCGGTTTTTACTCCGATGTAAAGAATATCGAGAAGTCCGCCGTGACGAAGAATCTCAACGTAATCGATGGGATCGCTCGTCATAAAGTAATTTTCATGGAACAATTCTCCGCCGGGAAGATTGGTCAGGAGCATTCCGATTGCGATGGGAAGCAACAAAAGCGGCTCAAAGCCCTTGACAATTGCAAGGTACGCAAGCACGCATACAATGCCAAGCATAAAAAGGGTTTGCCACCACTGCGCTTCCACACTGTTGATCAGCTTATAAATACCGGTGGATTCCCAGAAATTAAGCAAGCTTTCCAGCAATGCGTCCATAAACTTGTTTCCTTTCCTTTGATAATTGTGATCTTCAAAAGGAAAATCAGTTCATGGTAACAAGCACTGCATCGGTTGCTACAGAGGAGCCCTGTGCAGCCTCAACGGATGCTACAACACCGTCGGCGGGAGCCATGATGTCGTTCTCCATCTTCATTGCCTCCAGAACGCAGAGGACGTCGCCCTTCTTGACTGCATCACCGGGCTTTACGTTCACCTTGATCAGAGTGCCGGGCATGGGAGCCTTAACTGCGGTTGCACCTGCCTTGCCTGCGGGAGCGGGAGCTGCGGCGGGAGCGGGAGCTGCTGCAGGTGCAGGAGCTGCTGCGGGTGCGGGTGCTGCTGCGGGTGCAGGAGCGGGTGCCGCTACGGGAGTGGGAGCAACGTAAGGAACAGCTGCGCCGTTTACTTCTTCTACGACTACGTCATATACAACGCCATTTACAGTTACACGATAGTTCTTCATAATAATTTACCTTTTACCTTTCAAAATAAAATTTATTTTTGAATGAATTCAAATCAAAAGTGAGCATTTTTCACACTCTTTTGCGATTGCTTGCGCAATCAGCACGCTTAAAGGAAACAACGCGGAATCCACCGTTGCAGCCCTGCTCCGCACGCATGGCGGTAATTGCTGCAGTAATCGCCGCGACGGTTGCACCCTCATCCTCGGATGCCGCAATTGCTGCCGCGATCGCTGCCGCGATTGCTGCATCGTTTGCGTTTGCCACGGGTGCCGATTGAGAGGCGACCTCCTTTTTGGAAGCCGACTTCTCCTTTTTGGCATCCTTGTGGAGCACGGAATGCATGATTTCAATTGCCAACCACAAAATGGAAAGCACCAAAAAGATCGTCAGCATTCCCTGCAACGTTACGATTCCGGCGGTGGAAGCGCGCTCGTCAAAGTTCAATTCCTGCGCCGCAGCCAGAAAAACAGGCATATACGTCATAATTGATTACCTCCGACTTACAGAGGAAGATTGCAGTGCTTGCGAGCGGGAGTGCCGGAGTTTTTCATCATCAGCATGTAGACCGCTGCGCAGATGCGCTGACGAAGCTCGCTTGCGTTGATCACATCGTCGATGCTGCCGTCTGCAGCCGCAGCTGCGGGAGAAGCGTTTTCGTTGATCCACTTTTCCTCCAGATCGGCACGCGTGGTACTCTCGGTAATCTGATCGTTCCACAGGAACGCAACCGCAGACGCGGGAGCCATAACGCTGATCTCGCTATCGGAAAGCGCATAGACCATATCGGCACCGAGTGCTTTGGAGCCCATGAGCGTGAATGCCGCACCGTAAGCCTTGCCACATACGACCGTGATCTTTGCGGTATCGGCAGATGCATAAGCCATTGCCAATTTGCCAAGCTGAGCCGCAAGAGGCGTTCCCTCTGCCGCCGAGCTGATCTCAACGCCAACGCTATCGATCAGGGTGATGACCGGGATGGAGAAGCTATCGCAGAAGCTGATAAGCTTTGCTGCCTTTTTTGCACCCTCCGCCGTGATCACGCCGCCGTTTTCGGACGCGTTGTTTGCAACCACGCCGCAGGTGACACCTCCAAGCTGAATAAAGCCGACGGTCATTTCCGTTGCGTAAGAAGCACCGAGCTCTACGAAATCAGCAGCATCCGCGATCTCGTTGATCAGCTCCTTGCCGCAAAGTCCGTTTACCGAAACGGTGCGGTTGATATCGTCATTGACGTCCTCGATCGCAACGCCTTCCTCGTTGTTGGAGGGGAGAATTGCGACCAGCTTTTTGATCTTTGCCAAAGCGTCGCTCTCACTATCGGCAGAAGCGGATGCAAGTCCGTTTTGCGCGGCATATTCTGCACTGCCAACCTCCTTACCTACCAGGAAGGGGGCGTTAACAAAGAGTTGAGACTTGTCCTTAACGGTGACAAGCACGTCGAACATTGCTGCAACCGTTGCCGCCATACCAGAGCACACACCGTTGATGAGCGCGATTTGCGGAATGACGCCCGAAGCATCGCTGACAACCTTGAGAAGCTTGCCGTATGCGGACATTGCCGAGGCTCCGTCTGCAACCACAACGCCTGCGCTGTCAAACATTCCTACAACGGGAGCGCCGTTTTTGATTGCCATGCTGTAAAGCATTGCAATTTTTTCTGCCTGAAGTGCGTCGATCGCGCCCTTCTTTCGATCACTGTCCTGGGCAAATGCATAAACCAGCTTGCCGTCCACAGCTCCGTAGCCGCAGATCACGCCGGTCAGATCACCGTCTGCTCTCTTCATGTATGCGCCGGTTTCCACAAAGGTTCCGGGATCAAAAAGAGCCGCGATCTTTGCACTGCCGATCGTCTTGCCTTTCTCCATAAAGACAACCTCCAAGTTTTAATATTTTGCGAGGTTTTTTGGGAACTTTTTAAAAATTCCCATCCTACCCCAGTTTAATAAAATTATACCATAAAAGGATAGGATTTGTCAATGTTGCTCTTCTTCCTTTTTATGAACAATGTGTAAAGTTTGTTGTTTTTTGATCAATTACAAACAAAAAAGCGCTTTGCCACACTGCCAAAAAGCAAAATGCGGCAAAGCGCCGTTGTTCTATTGATTTTTTAATCAGATCCCCTCAAATTCCATTCCTGCAACGAGCGTACCGCGCAGATCAGTCTCGGTTGCCGCGCTTTGCAGATGCAGATAGCAAAGTCCGTTGGGGTACGTGCCGTGAAGCTGTACCTTGGAAACAAACTTGCCGTTGACGTATGCACTGACACAAGCTTGCAAGCAATCAAAATCGAAGCGCATTTCGGAGTAGAGTTGCTTTTCGTCCTGCACGGCGGCGGAGATCACAGCCGAGAAATTTGCAATCTGCTTGATCTCCTCGTCGCAAGGATTGACCCAATGATCCAAAAGGGACACGCGAATTCCCTGCCCCTCGACACGGAATTTGATCTTGACACTTCCCTGCTTTGCAATCGGGAAATTCCATACCGCACCGCCAATGCCGCTGACCAAGCGCGGATCGTCGTTGCGACAGATCTGCAGCACCTCGTGACCGTCCCCCGAGGGATCGGGCAGCATCATTGCGCTGTTGACACGGTTATAGGCACAGTGACCGACGTATGCAAGTGGTGCCTCCGGGGTTCCGCGGTAGCAGCCGAGCACACTTTGCACGTAGCCCTGCGAGGAAACGTTGCACAATCCGTGAATGAAATCCTCACGGCGGCTTTTTTCATACAGCCATGCACGGTCAAAGATGATGATACGGTTGAGCAAATTTTGACCGTAGTGCACCATAATTTTGTTGTAAGGCAGTTCAATGACCTGGAACTGATGTACGCTTTTGTCTCTGCTGTGCTCGGGACCTCCGACAGAACGGAAATCCGCGGAGTTGCGCAAGGAATTGAGCGCCATTTCGCGGTAGCCGAGCCAGGTTTTGCCCTCGTCCTCGGAAATCGCAACGTGGTTGGCATCCCGATTGGTAAAGACGTCCTCCCAGATACCGTCGGCGTCCTCACGCTCTGCCAAAGGTCGCGTATTGCACCAACAGAAGATCAGCTTTCCGTCGGAAAGTCGGTACAAAAACGGCATGGTTCCCGTGGAATGGAACACCGTGGGCATGGGCTTGCTCCAGCTCTCGCCTCCATCCTCGGAGTAGCTGACGTAATGATAATCCAATGCAGTGCGAGAAATCATCATCAATTTGCCGTCGGAAAGCTCGGCAATGGTATTTTCCCGATTGTTTTGTTGCCAGCGGACGCCCTTTTTTCCTGTGGGAGGCTGATAGAACGGAACCGCCTCCAAGGGCAGGCGCTTCCAATTGCGCAAGTCGCCGTCTGCGTAATACAGCACAGCAAACATGGCGGTGGGATGCAATTCGGGACGTTTTTCTGCCGCGACGACGATCACACGATCGCGATTGCGCAGGGGCAAAACGATGCGGATCTCGGCACATGGCACGGAGTCCACCAAAACACGCATGGGGTTCTCATCGTCCGGGGTATCGCCAAGGAAAGCATAGATTCCTTCATATCCGCAATTTTGAACGTCCATATATTTATTCAGATACGGAATATAAGTCGATTTTCCAAGGGTAAATCTCCCCGTCACCAAATGGCGCTTCCAAGAAAGTCCCCCATCAAGCGAAGAGATATAACAACGCTGTGCCGCAGTATCGAACACACTCTTTTTGTTATACACACCGTAAACACGGATCTCACCGTCGGGCATAACGCAAAGGTGATCCCACGCGTCGCTATCCGGTGTGGCAACCTCTACCGGTGCAAAAATGTCACGGTAAAAGCGCACGTCCTCATCGCTCATTCTGTTTTTAATCGCTTCAATATAGCTGTATGCATTCATAATAACATTGACTCCGTTCTATGATTTCACTCTGCGCTCACAAAAGCGCAAACTGCGTTGTGGTCGGAATAAAAGTGACCGCAGGCATTGTCATCTGCAACCGCGTAAGATAGAGTGGGATCGGTATTAAGATTGGTAAAGACGTAATCGATCTTTGACAGAGTTCCCTTTTGGATGCGATCCATTGAAAAGTTATGGAAGGTTCCCTTGATTCCACAGGTCGCATCCACGGTTCCAAGTGTTTGCTTGGTAGCAAGGAGCAATTGGATTGCCTCCTCGTCAGGCAGTGCGTTAAAGTCCCCCGTCATGACAAAGGGTATGTCGCACGCGCCGAGACGATCGATCAGCAATTGGCTTGCAAGCGTGCGCGCACGCACTCCCTTGTGGTCGGTATGGGTATTATAGAATGCAAAAGCCTTGCGCGTTTGCAGATCCAACAGCTCCGCACAGCAATAAATGCGCGGGCATCCGCTCTGCTCTGCGTTTTCAAATCTGCTGCCCGGGACATCGGGAGTATCGGACAGCCACTCGGTACGAAAAGCATGTAAAGCAAAGCAATCCTTACGATAGGCGATCGGATTCGCTTCCCCATCGTACGTTTTTCCCCGTCCGTGACCCAAAACCACGTAGTTGGGATCCAGCACCTCCTGCAGCCACGCCAGCATTTCCGGAGTGACCTCCTGAAAGCCGATCAGATCGGGATTTTCACTTGCAAGCATTGCCGCAATCTTTTCTCGGCGCAGGTCAAAAAAGTTGGGACCGTCTGCCTCCGTACGACAACGCATGTTAAAGGACATGACCTTAATTGAATGTTCCATATGAACCTTTCCCCTTTTCAAAAAATCAAAGGGAGGCTTTTAAAAGCCTCCCTTGTCGTTTTTACTGCTGATCCTCAGCCGCAGCTTCCTCAGTCTCTGCCACGTAATCCTCGGGCATAGCCTCTGCTGCCTCTGCCGCTTCCTCGAGGAGAGAACGGATCGAAAGGCTGACCTTCTTCTTTTCGTCATCGATATCGATGATACGAGCATCTACGACCTGACCGATCTCAAGCAGATCTGCGGGCTTTGCAATTCTCTGCATAGCGATCTGAGAGATGTGGATCAAACCGTCAACACCGTCAACGATCTCTGCAAATGCACCAAAGGGCATCATGTTTACGATCTTAACGGATGCGATATCACCAACCGCATACTGGGACTTGAAGATATTCCAGGGGTTGGTAGCTTCGGTCTTGTAGCCGAGAGAGATTCTCTTCTTTTCGGGGTCGAAGCTCTTTACGAATACGTCGAGCTCGTCGCCAACGGATACAACCTCTGCGGGGTTCTTGATGTGCTTCCAGGACAGCTCGGTCAAATGTACCATACCGTCAACGCCACCAAGATCTACGAATGCACCAAAGCCGGTCAGACTCTTAACGGTACCGTGATAAGCCTTGCCTACCTCGATGCCTGCCCAGAAATCAGCCTCCTGCGCGCGGCGCTCCTCGCGAAGAACGATGCGGATGGAACCGATAGCCTTCTTGGGAGCCTTGATTTCGATGACCTTAAAGGAAACCTGCGTGCCAACGATGGAGGAAAGATCGCCATCCTTCGGAACACCGGTCTGGGATGCGGGAACGAATACGCGGTTTGCATTGTAGTAAACGACAACGCCGCCCTTTACTGCCTCTGCAACCTTACCCTCGAGAACGGTCTTGTTCTCGCAAGCGTCAACGATGGACTGCCAATTCTTATCGGCATCCACTCTCTTCTTGGACAACTCAGCAACACCCTCGATGTCGCTGACACGGATCACAAAGCCCTCGACCTTGTCACCGTTCTTGAAGTTCTCGGTCAACTTAAATGCAGGATCGTCGGAAATCTGATCCGCTTTTATGTATCCGGTTACACCGGCGCCGACATCCAGCTGGATTTCAGCATCGGAAACGTGTGTAACTGTTCCGGTAACGACATCTCCTGTATTTAAAGTTAAGCATTGCGATTCGAGCATTTCTTCGAAATTTTCTTTGATTTCGCTCATGGTTTTATATACCTCCTGTATTTCCTCGCTCGGCGTCGATGCGCCCGCGACGATTCCAATGTGTTGTGCGGTGGAAAAGCACTCGGTATCCAACTCGGATGCCGCGTGGATCCACACGGTGTTGCCGCACCTTTGGCGACAGATTTCATAAAGCTTTGCAGTATTGGAGCTTTGCCTTCCGCCGATGACGATCATTGCATCGCACTGCTCTGCAAGCGTTGCAGCCTCCGACTGTCTTTGCTCAGTCACACTGCATATTGTATCAAAAATTTTCGCATTTGTATATAGTTTTTTTAGATTTTTTTGACTTTTATCCCATTTGCACAAATTTTGGGTGGTTTGTGCCACCATTACGGGGATTTTGCCATATCCAAATGCGCTGTTTCGCCCTTGCAAAGTGGATTCCAAGGCATTTTCGTCGGCGACGACGTACTTTTCCCCATCAAAATAACTCATTATGCCAACGACCTCCGGGTGCTCGGCGGCGCCAAGCAGCACAAAGAACTCGTTTTCGGGTTCGCACTTCTGCGCGATCTGATGAATTTTTTTGACAAATGGGCAAGTACAGTCGATCCAGCGAAAGCTTGGATTTTGCTTTGCCAGAGCATCCAGGAGTGCTACTGTCTCCTTGGTGCATCCGTGCGCGCGGACCAGAACGGTTACGGGGGTGTCGTCGGCGGCACCTTGTGCGATCTGCACGAGAGCATCACATTCGATCGCCTCCACACCGCGGCGGCGCAGAGAATCATTATAGGTTTCGTTATGGATCAGGTGCCCCAGCGTACAGATCCGTTCTCCCGAACGTGCAGATCTCAGCGCCTGCTCCAAGCGATCGGTCGCTCGTTTGACGCCAAAGCAAAATCCCGCATATTCGGCAACGGTTATGCGACGCATTTGAGACTCCTTTCAATTGTTCATTTTCCTGTTTTTTCCTTGACCAGACGAATGACCGCCTCGGTGCTCTCTTCGGGTGTCATCCAGGAGTTATCCAAAAGGATGGCATCCTCTGCCGCAACTGCAGGAGCAACCGCACGCGTGCTGTCATCGCGGTCACGCTTTTGCATGTCTGCAAGCACTTCCTCATAGGTAACGTTCATTCCCTTTGCCACAAGCTCATCACGGCGGCGCGTTGCACGGCACTCGTCGCTTGCGGTCAAAAAGATCTTAACGTCTGCATTTGGAAGAATGACCGTGCCGATGTCACGACCGTCCATGATGACACTGTTGCGTCTTGCAATATCCTGCTGTGTTTCCAAAAGGAAGGTGCGCACGGCGGGAATGGCAGAAACGGCAGAGGCGTACATGGAAATTTCGGGAGTGCGGATACGGTCGCCCAGATCCTCGCCGTTCAGGCTCACGATCTGCGTACCGTTTTCGTATTTCAGTTCCACTTGGATCTCGGGCAGGAGTGCTTCTACACCCGCGGCATCCTTGGGATCCACGCCTTTTTGGCGCACGTAATAACCGATGGTACGATACAACGCACCCGTATCTACGTAAATAATACCCAACTGCTTGGCTACCGCCTTTGCAACCGTTGACTTTCCTGCTCCGCTGGGACCGTCTATTGCTATTTGAATCATATTCCGGTTTCCTTATTTTTTATTTATATCTCCCACGCCGCCGAGGAACCTGCCACAACGGCTGTAGAAAATGCAATTTGCAAATTGAAGCCACCCGTGTACCCGTCCACGTCCAGGATCTCGCCTGCAAAATACAGTCCCTTGATCAGCTTGGACTCCATGGTTTTGGGATTGACCTCCTTGATGCTGACACCGCCACGCGTAATGATGGCCTCATCGATGGGACGGAAGCCGTGCAAAGGGACTCGAATTCCCTTGAGCGTACGCACCATGCGTTCCCGTTCTTCCCTTGTGACGGAATTGATCTTCTTTCGAGGATCGATCTCACACAAGCGGATAAACGGCTCAATCATTTTTTGCGGCAGAAGATCATCAAGCGCATTGATGAAATCGCGATTTTGATATTTTGAAAAATCGGAAAGGATACGCGCGTCCAAGGTCTTTTCGTCCAAAGCGGGCTTCAGGTCGATGCACGCCTCGTATTTTCCCGGAGTAATATCGGATAGATGTGCAGATGCCGACAGGATCAAGGGACCTGTCAAGCCGAAATGCGTAAACAGCATCTCTCCGAAATCCTCATATACAGTTTTTCCGGATTGCGTGTTTTTTACACGCAAGGAAACGTTTTTTAAAGAAAGTCCCTGCAAGGAGGCGCAAAGCTTCCCCTGTGCAACCAAAGGTACCAACGAGGGATACAACGGTGTGACCGTATGCCCCACATCGGACGCGAAGCGATACCCGTCACCGTCAGACCCCGTCATAGGATAAGATCTGCCTCCCGTGCAAACCAGCACAGCGTCAAATTGCTCCTCTGTACTACCGTGACGCAAGCCGACCATTCTGCCATCCTCAACCAAAAGCGCATCCACACGTCGGTGGACGATCTCCACGCCCGTCTCCTTGCATCTGCGCTCCAAAGCAGAAACGATATCGCCTGCCTTATCGGACACGGGAAACACCCGTTTGCCGCGCTCGGTTTTCAAAGGCACCCCCGCCTCCTCAAAGAAGGCAACGGTATCCTCGGTAGAAAAACGAGAGAGCGCCGTATACAAAAATCTTGGGTTGGTTGGAATATTGGCAAGAAATTCATTTTGGTCACAACGGTTGGTGACGTTGCACCTTCCCTTGCCTGTAATGCGCAGCTTTTTGCCCATGCGATCGTTTTTTTCGAAGAGTGTGACCGACGCGCCGGACTCTGCCGCCGTGATTGCCGCCATCATTCCTGCGGCACCGCCGCCGATGACCGCAACCGAACGTGCGTCACTGTCCTTTTTTGTCATAGACGTCATATCGATCCCAAACCTCCTCCAATACACGCAAGCGCTCACTGACCTCATCCTGCTTTTTACGTGCAACGGCAACGACGATGGCGTTAATGATGCTCAAAGGAGCTACCAAAGAATCCATAAAGGAAGCCATATCGCTGTGTGCGATGAGCAATTGGTCGGCATACGCCGCGATGGGAGAAAGCTTACTGTCGGTCAGAGCCACTACGTCAGCACCTCTGCCCTTGGCATACTCCACCGCATTGATGATACGGGTGGAATAACGCGGGAAACTGATGGCAAACATCACGTCTCCGCCCCCCACCTGCATAATCTGCTCGAACATTTCACTGCCCGAGGTGGTTTGAACAAAACGAACGTTATCAAAGATCATGCGCAGACTGTAATTGAGAAATCCTGCCAAAGTGGAAGAGGAACGCACGCCGATGATGTAAATATTCTTTGCGTTAACAATACGATCCACCGCGTCGTCAAAGCTTTGGCGGTCGATCTCCTCCATGGTTTGGCGGATCTTTGAAATATCGGAAGAAAGCACCTTTTCCAGGATGTCACCCTCGCCGATGAGGCTATTGGTAACCTCCATTCGCTGAACCGAGGTCAAACGGCTTCGAATCAGCTTTTTGAGTGCTTGCTGCAACTCCGGATATCCCTCAAAGCCAAGCTCGTTGGCAAAGCGCACGACGGTAGACTCCGAAACACCGACGATAGTACCCAGGCGTGACGCCGTAAGGTAGGCGGCTTTTTCGTAGTGCTTGAGGATATAAGCCGCAATCAGTCTTTGTCCTTTGGAAAAAGTGGGCATCCCGTCTTCTATGATCTTCAGCAAATCACCGTTCATCATCGGCATCCCCTTTCTTCTTAAGATCTACTTTTTTCGGCATACATTTTATTATACCTCAAAAAAATCGAATTGTCAACCGAATTTTGTAAAAAGAATAAAATATTTTTAATTTTTTATGCTTCTTATGTTGCATTTCGTCATATTCGCGATACAAACGGGGTGAGCTATGCAAATGCATCCGACCCGGAATGCGCGCATCGGCTTTGTACGAAAAATTTCCAACCGCTCGTACAACTCCTCTTTTAGGGATCGGTTCGAACCTTTGCGCTCCTTTGTATTATAAAAACATCTTTTTGTGAATGCATAAAACACGCAACTACGAAATAATCCACAAAAAAGAAGCCCTTGAAAACAATATTTTTTCTATTTTTTTTTGTTGCTTTTATTGACAAAAATATAGATTTATGATATAATATCTGCGTAAAAAATTTGAATCCGTCGATGCCAACGCGCACAGCGGACGAGGAATCTTATTTTCACCTTTGAAGGAGAATGATTATGAAGAAGATCTATACCGGAAAAACCAAGGACGTTTATCAGCTTGACAATGGCAACGTAATGCTGAAATTCAAGGACGATTGCACCGGCAAGGACGGTGTGTTCGATCCCGGCGAAAACTCCGTTGGTCTTACCATTGACGGCATCGGCAAGGCAAACCTGCAAACCTCTATTTACTACTTTGAGCTTTGCAAAAAGGCAGGCGTAAAAACGCACTACGTTGGCGCAGACGTTGAAAACGCAACCATGGAGGTTCTTCCCGGCAAGGTATTCGGCCACGGCTTGGAGGTCATTTGCCGTTTGGTTGCAACCGGTAGCTTTATTCGCAGATACGGCGAATACATCAAGGACGGCACTCCTCTTGAGGGCGGCTACGTTGAGTGCACCTTTAAGAACGACGAAAAGGGCGATCCGCTGGTAACGGCAGAAGGACTTGCAGCTCTCGGTATTATGGACATGAAGATGTTTGAGAGCATGAAGGAGCAGACCTTGAAGATCACCAAGATCGTAGCGGACGACCTGAAGACCATTGGCTTGGATCTGTGGGATATCAAGTTCGAATTCGGTTACAACAATGGTGAGGTCATTCTGATCGATGAGATCGCATCCGGTAACATGCGTGTTTACAAGGATGGCAAGATCGTAGATCCCGTTGAGTTGACCAAGCTCATCCTTGCAAGATAATCTATATAATGTATAGGTAAGAATCCCCTCGCTCAGCGAGGGGATTCTTGTTTTTTGATCCAATTTAAATTTTGCAGATCTGCTTCCAAGCGTCGGTTGCAAATACGGTTTGCAGGTCCTTGGCATCGGCAGAATCGTTATTGAGGAATACGGGGATTTGTGCCATGGTAACGGGAACCTTGACGGTCACGCCGCCCGTGATCGCCTCACCTGTGAGCAAATTGGTCCAGGAGCCCTTGGGCAGATACACTGTCCTTTCAAAGGTATCCTCGTCAAGGATCGGTGCTACGAGGAGTGCATCGCCCAGCATGAACTCATCCTCAATGGGATAGACGTTTGCATCGTCGGCGTAGTTGAGCACCAAATGGCGCACCACGGGCATGCCCGTTTGGCAAGCCTCCTTGGAAAGCTTTTGCATCAAGGGGAGCAGCTGCATGTGAACGTCGGTATACAGCGAGGCTATCTTTTTCGTTTCCTCGGTCATATCGTACAAATGGCGGACGTCGCCGTGCGTTTGAATGCAGGGGGTGAACGCCGTGTACTCGATGGCACGGGTGTAGATCTGCGATTCGGTCTCCATAGTTCCTTCTTCAAAGTAAACGCCGGGTTTTGCGTAGCTGTAGCCTGCCATGTCGTAGGTCATGAACGGAACACCGCCAAGACCGGAGGTCATGAGTGCGGTCATCTGCTTTTGCAGAGTCGGATACGTGCGCGTCTGGTCACCTGCCCACAAATAGGGGTTGCGCTGAGAGCCGAATGCACCGCCGCGTGAGAGCACCATAAATCCATCGCCATCCGCGCGTTTTGCAACCTTTTCGTTCATTGCCTTGCAGAAGGTGGAAATAAAATAGGTGGGATATGCGTGGTGCGCGTTCATACCCGTAAACATATCGGGGGTGTGGAAGCAATATTTGAGCGTTTGATAATCCACGATTTCTTGCTTTTCGTTGCGTACGGGATATACGCCCTCCTCGGGCATCATTTCGCAAAAATCGATTTTAACACCCTCAATGCCAAGGTCCACAACGTCAGCCCAAATCGTGTTCAGATACCAGTCAAGTGCCTCGGGATTTGTGATGTCGAGGTAGCTTCTGCCACGTGCTCCAACGTCGGGGTTATCGGTGAATTTTTGCTGAGGAATATCAAAGGTACGCGTGACCTCTCCCTTGGAGTTGGTCATTTCCACCCACAGCTGATATTCGGGCTTATATCCCTTCATTCTCGGGGTAATATTTGCAACACTCATATAAACCGTTACACGGATATTTTGGTCATGCAACCACTTGACGGTATCCTTGATGAATTGACGGTTCTTTTTTGCCTTTTCGGTATCCTCAGTGCAATCGTGCCAAACGCCAAAGCCGCCCTCCAGTACCATTGCGGTGGGCTTTTGCCCTGCCGCAATCAAGTTTTCAACCACAGCCTTAATGCCCGCACCGCAGGGACCGCCCTTGCGGGAGGTGCGCAAAAAGCTTCCGTCCTTCGGGTTTTGAATATAGGCTCTTGCCCCTACACTGCTGTAAAGGAACAGATAGTTGCGAAGCTCCTCCTTGGTCACGTCGGTGACCTTAACGGTGCAATTCCAATCCAAGAAGTATTTTTGATAATCCGGGATCTCATCGATGGAATCAAACTTGTACTTTTCCACCTCAAGCGCGCAAAACTCCGGGCTATAACGGCAGATCAGCACACCCTGCATCCACTCGGTGGGAACCGAAACCGCCTTACCCGTCATGTCGGTGTAAGTCTGCAACAGATCTGCATAGCTGCCCTTGGTGTAAAAATAGCAATCCAAAGCATCCTTGCACAGCTCCATCTCCCAGGTATTGTTCTCCGCGTCACCGAACGACACGTTCATGCGCTCGTAGTGGTTGAAGAACATACCGCCGCCGCAGGTGGTGTAAAAGAGCGGAATGGGCATATAAGTCCCCTTGCCGTTATCGGTATTGTAGCAATCGTAGCTGAACAGGCGCAGGCTGTTGCCGCGGTGGTTGCAAACGTCAAAGCGCTGACCGCCGCCGAACACGCCCTCGCCCGAAAGGAGCGTACCGCAAAGCTTTGCCTTGCCCTCGGCAATGGAGGCAGAAGTCAATTCAACCATTCTCTTGCCGTCCTTGTTGCAAAAGATCACAGAGCCGTTCTTTGCAATTTTTGCGGTGCTGCCGTCGGCTGCCGAGAGCACGATTGCGTCCGCACCATCCTCAACCGCAATCGGTTGGCTCTTGGAAGAAAAGCTCTCCCCCATATATGCGCACAGCTTTTGTGCATCGCCCTCAAAGGCAAAGGTTGCACCGCCTAAGAGATCTGCACGCATTCTCCATGCGCCGTCGCCCTCGTAGGTAAACTGGTACGTTAAATTTTCACGGTTTGCCAAACGAACTGCAAATTCAGTTTGATTGATCAGCTTTATCATGTTCGGATTCTCTCTTTCGTTTGTTAATTTTGGTCGAGATTAAAGTGCATTGATCTTCTTCCACGTTTCGCCCTCAAAGATCTTTTTGACCGCGTCTGCATCGGCAGAGTCGTTATTGAGGAATACGGGAATTTGTGCAATGGTAACGGGAACCTTGACGGTCACGCCGCCCGTGATCGCCTCACCCGTGAGCAGATCAGTCCAGGAGCCCCGGGGCAGGTACACTTCCCTTTCAAAGGTATCTTCGTCAAAGATCGGTGCAATCAGGAGGGCGTCACCCATCATGAACTCGTCCTCAATGGGATAGACGTTTGCATCGTCGGCGTAGTTGAGCACCAAATGGCGCACCACGGGCATGCCCGTTTGGCATGCCTCCTTGGAAAGCTTTTGCATCAAGGGGAGCAGCTGCATGTGAACGTCGGTATAAAGGGATGCAATCTTTTGTGCTTCCTCGGTCATATCGTACAAATGGCGGACGTCGCCGTGCGTTTGAATGCAGGGCGTAAACGCCGTGTACTCGATGGCACGAGTATAAATTTGCGATTCGGTTTCCTTTCCGCCCTCCTCAAAATAGAAGCCCACCTTGTGATAGCTGTAGCCTGCCATATCGTAGGTCATGAACGGAACACCGCCAAGACCGGAGGTCATGAGTGCTATCAACTGCGTTTGCAGATTGTGATAGATGCGTTGCTGGTCGCCCGCCCACAAATAGGGGTTACGCTGAGAGCCGAACGCGCCGCCGCGTGAGAGCACCATAAATCCGTCGCCATCCGCGCGCTTTGCCACCTTTTCGTTCATTGCCTTGCAGAAATTCGAAATAAAATAGGTGGGATACGCATGGTGCGCATTCATACCCGTAAACATATCGGGATTATGGAAGCAATACTTCAGGGTAAAGTGATCGACTACCTCTTTGTTCTCATTGTAAACGTTGTAAACGCCACCCTCGGGCATCATTTCGCAGAAATCGATCTTGACACCCTCAATACCAAGGTCTACAAGATCCCCCCAGACGGTGTTGATATACCAATCCATTGCTTCCGGGTTGGTAATATCGAGGTAGCTTCTGCCACGTGCGCCAACATCGGGGTTGTCGGTAAATCTTTGCTGAGGGATATCAAAGGTGCGAGTGACCTCTCCCTTGGAGTTGGTCATTTCCACCCACAGCTGATATTCGGGCTTATACCCCTTCATCGTGGGAGAAATATTTGCAATACTTGTGTAGACCATAACGCGGATGTTTTGTCCGTGCAGCCAAGCCACGGTATCCTTGATCATTTGGCGGTTTGCAATTGCCTTTTCGGTATCCTCGGTGCAATCACGCCAAAAGGCAAAGCCGCCCTCCAACACCATTGCAGTGGGCTTTTGCCCTGCCGCGATCAAATTTTCAACAATCGGCTTGATGCCCGCGCCACAAGGGCCTCCCTTGCGCGTGGTGCGCAAAAATCTTCCGTTTTCGGGATCCTGGATATAAACTCTTGCGCCCTTGCCGTTGAGCAGGAAGCGGTAATTGGAGATCTCCTCCCTTGGCACGTCGGAGACTTTGACGGTGCACTCACGATCCAGGAAATAATTTTGATAATTCGGGATTTCTTCCAGGGTATCAAAGATCCACTTTTGTGCCTCAAGCGCACAGAAATCGGGATTGTAGCGGCAGATCAAAACACCCTGCATCCACTCGGTGGGAACCGACACAGCCTTACCCGTCATGTCGGTGTAAGTCTGCAACAGATCTGCATAGCTGCCCTTGGTGTAGAAGTAGCAATCTAAGGCATCCTTGCACAGCTCCATCTCCCAGGTATTGTTCTCCGCGTCACCGAACGACACGTTCATGCGCTCATAGTGATTGAAGAACATACCGCCGCCGCAGGTAGTGTAAAAGAGCGGAATGGGCATATAAGTACCCTTGCCGTTATCGGTATTGTAGCAATCGTAGCTGAACAGACGCAGACTGTTGCCGCGATGGTTGCAAACGTCAAAACGCTGACCGCCGCCGAATACTCCCTCACCGGTGAGAAGAGTACCCTGAAGCTTTGCCTTGCCGTCGGCAATGGAGGAAGAAGTCACTTCAACCATTCTCTTGCCGTCCTTGTTGCAAAAGACCACGGAACCGTTCTTTGCGATTTTTGCGGTGCTGCCGTCTGCCGCCGTAAGGATCAGCCCATCGGCACCATCCTCCGACGCGATCGGTTGGCTCTTGGAGGAAATATCCTCCCCCATATAAGCGCACAGCTTTTGCGCGTCGCCTACAAGTACAAAGGTAGCACCGCCCAAGAGATCAGCGCGCATTCTCCACGCGCCGCCCCCCTCGTACGTGAACTGATACGTTACACCCTCGCCGTTTACATAGCGGATTTCCTTTTCACTTTGCTCGATCAGCTTGATCATGCTAAAATCCTCTCTTTCATTTTCTTTCAAATTGAATTACAGTGTGTTGATCTTCTTCCAGGTTTCTCCCTCAAAGATCTGCTTCAAATCGGTTGCATCTGCGGATGCAAGGTTCAAAAATACGGGAATTTGTGCAAGCCCTGCGTTTACAGTCAGCGTTTGTGCACCCGACAGCGTCTTGCCGCTGATCAGGTCAAGCCACTCGCCTGCGGGCAGGTAGACCTCGCGTGCAACGCTTCCCTGCGTCAGAACGGGAGCAACGAGCAATGCGTCACCGAGCATAAACTCGTCGATCATGCTGTGTACGTTCTGATCTGCGGGATACATCAGCACCATGGGACGTACCACGGGCATGCCGCTTTTACTTGCAATGCGGGAAACCTTTTGAATATAAGGCAAAAGCTCACGGTGCAGATCGGTATACAGTGCCGCAACCGTTTGCGTCTGCTCGGTCAGGTCGTACAAGTGTCTGACGTCACCGTGCGTTTGCATGCAATGCGTAAACGCGGAGTACTCGGTGCCGCGCATAAAGATCTCACTCTCGTAGTCAATGACAGACTCGCGCGTTGGGAAATCGAGCAGGCGGTTGCCGTCACGAACCTCCTTGAAGTTACCGAAGAACAGACCTTCTCTGGGATAGCCGTAGCCTGCCATGTCGTAGGTCATGTACGGAACGCCCGAAGCGCCCGAGGTCAGAACAGAGGTCAGCTGGGTTTGCAGGTTGTGGAAGATCCGCGTCTGGTCGCCCGCCCACAAATAAGGGTTGCGCTGAGAGCCGAGCGCACCGCCGCGCGAGAGCACCATAAAGCCGTCGCCGTCTGCGCGCTTTGCGATCTTTTCGTTCATCTTTTTGCAGAACAGAGAAATAAAGTAGGTTGGATACGCGTGATGGATCACGTCGCCCTCAAATACACTTTCATCGTACCAATGATACTTGATGCTGAACTGCTTTGCAATGCTACCATCGGGATTGTAGGTGCAATAGGAGCCTTCATCGGGCATCATTTCGCAAAAGTCGATCTTGATACCGTCAATGCCAAGATCGATCAGATCCTGCCAGATCTCGTCCATGTACCAATTGACTGCCTCGGGATTGGTGATATCCAAATAGTTCTGGTGGTTATTCAGACGAATGTCGGGGTTTGCGGAAAATCCGTGCTGCGGAATCTTCCAGGTGTGGTTGACCTCGCCGTTTGCATCGGTGATATCCACCCATACCTGATATTCGGGCTTGTAGCCCTTCATGTTGGCATCCAGCTGTGCCACCGCCATGTAAAGCATGGACTTGATGCCCTGGCTGCGCAGCCAACCCGTCACCTGCTTGATCTCCTCGCGGTGGTGCTTTGCGCGCTCGGTATCGGCGGTAATGTCCTTCCATGTCGGAAATCCCTCCAGATACACACCCTTGGGCTTCATGCCTGCGCGAGTCAGATTCTCAACAATGGTCTTGACGCTGTATCCTGCGGGATGTCCCTTTTTGGTAATGCGCGTAAAGGTGCCGTTTTCGTAATGGAAGCAACGAAGCCTGGAGCCGTTGGAAAAGATCCCGTAAACGTACTGCCCTTCGTTGTTCAGAATATCCAGATTTTCGTCGGTGACGCGAACCGTGCATTCGCGGTCGGCGTACAGATTTTTGGAAAGATGCTCCCAATCGGTTGCCATTTCGGCAACGCTGTGATAGGTGACGCAATCCTTATCAAAGTGGATCATATCGGGGCCGTAACGGCAAATGAGCACGTCCTGCATCCACTCGGTGGGAGATGCGCAGGCGCCGCCCGCCATTTCGGTATAAGCACGCAAAACATCGGACATATTGCCCGTGACCATAACGTAAACGTCGATCATATCGTTCAGAATGGCGATCTCCCAATTGTTGTCGGGTGCTTTTCCAAACGCGACCTCAATTCTTTCGTATCTGTTGACAAACGTACCTGCACCGCGCGTGGTGATAAAGAGCGGAATGGGCATGTAAGTCGCACGACCTCTATCGGTATTGTATCCGTCGTAGCTGTAAAGGATCATCGAGCTTCCGCGGCGGTTGACCGCATCAAAGCGCTGACCGCCACCGATCACAGCCTCATTCTCATCGAGGGTGCCGCGCATCACGAGTCTTCTCTCCTCTTCGGCGACAATCGAATCAATCTCTTTGAGCACCTCTCCCTGTGCCGAGCAGAAGGACATGGAAAAATCAGCGGTGGTGGAAATCAGCACAAAGGATCCCGCCTCGCAGGTTACCTTAAGTGCTCCCTCGATCTCGCTGACCCCGACGTTTTCCGTAAGGTCACGCACCTCCTCGCCCATAAACCTTGCCAAGGATTGCGTTGCACCCATATCCTCAAAATGAGCATAGCCCTTTTGATTGGCTTGTAATCTCCAACCATTCGTCCCCTCGTAGGAAAGGCGGAGGAATAAGCCTTCGGCAGTGCAAAAATACAGTGCCTGATCGCTTTTTTGAACGTTTTGAACAGCTGACTCTGCCGAGACAGAGATTGCCGTTGTATTTGGACTTTGACAATTTTGTGATTTCATCGTACTTTCATCCTTATCATTTTTTTCGTGCAAATGCACTACGTTGATCTAATTTTAATATATTCACACACTTTTGTCAAGGAGAATGCTTTGTTTTGAATGATAATCCATGCATTTTGAACGATACGCCAATGCTCAAAAATCAATCCCCGAAGATATATCTCATAAATACCCGGGTAATATGCTGTGCACGTTCCGATAAAGCCTTGTCGGTCAGCAAATCCTTTTGCAGGAGCTTTGAGAGCGTGTGGACATTGGAAAATGCGGAAAAGCAGAACATATTCAGGGACATGACCGTTTGATCCACGTCCAGATCCGCGCGGATCTCCCCCTTTTCCATTCCCTTGCGCAAAAGGCATGCTGCTCCCTCGAAAAGTCGGATATGAAGTAGCTCCGCATGTGCGCCACCCGAAAGGTTCTCCCACATCATCAGGCGAACAAAATGCGGATTTTGGCGCAAAAAGCAAAAGCTGTTTTCAATGACCTCGGCAATGCTTTCCCGTCCCATATATCCGCCTGCGGCGATCCTGCTCTGCTCCTCGGTCAGGCGAGCGTAGACCGCCTCCAGAACGGCGCGGTACAGCCCCTCCTTGCTTTCAAAATGGGCATAGATCATTTGCTTGTTGACACCTGCCGATGCGGCGATCTGATCCACACGCGCGGCGGCGAAGCCGAGAGCGGAAAACTCCTCCTCTGCCGCCTCCAATATCTTTTGCTTGGTAATTTGCGTTTTTAATTTTTGCTGCATAAGTTTTTTCCTTTATTTGCATCCATCCTCTGCCAAAGCACGCCATGCATCGATATTTTCACGCACAAAGGCATCGTCACTCAGATGCGGATACGCACGGCATACGCGATCCAATTCCTCGGCTTGTCCCGGGGAAAGCGTTTCATCGGGATTGAGGCAATAGATATTTTCCATCAGCCCCTGGCGGCGCAGGACCTCGTGCACACCTGCGATGCATCCCGCAAAGCGATGCGCGGTATCAAATACGGCGCTGTTGGCATCGGTGACCTCGGCGGCAAGCGTCAGCAGCTCCGGCGTGATCTTCCCCTCCTCCTTTGCGCGCTGTGTCATTTCCAGGATCTCGACTGCGCGATGCGTCCAGACCGCCCAATGTCCCAACAGTCCTCCGCGGAAGGATTTTTCTGCGGTGGTGCCGTCCTCGCGCAAAAAGCGGTAGCGCGTGAGCAGATCGCTGACGATGTTGTCGTCGTTGCCCGTGTAAAGCGTGATCTCGTCGGCGCGCGGAGAAAGTGCTGCGGCGCGCACAACGTCGATGGTCTGATAGCGGTTGAAGGAGGCGCACTTGATGGCAATAACGTTTGGAATGGCGCAAAGCTTTGCCCAATAATCGTATGTAAAGACTCTTCCACCCACCGCCGTTTGCAGATAAAAGCCAATGACAGGCATTTCTGCGGCAACTGCACGGGTACGCTCCAGCATCTCCTCCTCCGAGAGCGCATTCAAGCCTCCGGGGCTGAGAAGAACGGCGTCATATCCGTATTTTTTTGCAAGACGCGCTTCGTTGACGGCTTGTTCAATTGGACCGCAAACGCCTGCGATCTTGGCAACAATCTTGCCGTTGCGTGCCTCAAAGCGGTCGATCTCGTCGGAAACGATGCGCAAAATCGGCTCAAAAAGCGCGATCTCCGGCTTGCGGATCTCAAACTGCGTGGTATGCACAGCAGTTGCGATCGCGCCCGCGCCGCTGTGCAGATAGTAATTCATCAAAAGGCGCAAGCCCTTTTCGTTCAGCTTGCGATGCTCATCAAGAGCAAGAGGCGTTGCGGGTACTACGGTTCCCTGCTTGATGATGGCAAGTGCCTGCTCGTGTCTGTTCATTTCGCTTACCTCCAATCAATAGCTTCCTTTTCGTTCTTCAAAATGCGTCGGCTTATCTAACGTGCGACCACCGTCCAGGATCCACTCTGCCTGCCAGCGGATCAGGGTCTTGAGGCTGACCGTGGGATAGCCGAACAGCTCGAAAGAAAGCGATGCGTCGTTGAGGTAGGCATCGTTCCCCGCCTCGCAGGAGAAGATTGGCTCACGCCCCAGATGCTTTCCAAGCTCGATGGCGGCAGAGCGAATATTGACCGTTTCGGGTCCCGTGACGTTCAAAACGCGCGCAGGAGCGGCGGTGTGAAGCAGACTGCGCAGGGCGATCTCGTTGGCATTTCCTTGCCAGATCAGATTAAAGGCGGGAGTGGCAAGAGAGATCGGCTCCCCCTTTTGAATCTTGTTGGCAAGATCAAACAACACGCCGTAGCGGAGATCAACTGCGAAGTTCAAGCGGTAGATCAGCACTTTTGTACCGTAAGTATTGGCGGCATACTCAAATGCACGCTCACGCGCAAGACAGCTCATGGCGTATTCCCCAACGGGTGCCGGCTTGACCTCCTCGTTGCATCCGCCGTGAGACAGCGGCACGATGGGATAGACGTTGCCGGAAGAAAAGACCACAACGTTGGATTTGCGGAATTTGTCCGCGACAAAGGCAGGAAGCGTGGCGTTCATGCCCCACGTTTGCCACTCGTTTCCGTCGGTACCAAATTTTTTGCCCGCCATGTAGATGACGTTTTCGGTTTCCTCCAGAGCATAAAGGCTCTCTTTATCCAGCAGATCACACGCAACAAACTCCACGCCATTTTTTTGCAGCAACTCGATTGCAATAGGATCACTGCCGCGAGAAACGGCAATCACGCGTTTTTGGACACCTGCCGCACGGATCGCGTTTTTGGCAAGGACGCAGAGCGTGGGGCCCATCTTCCCTCCCGCGCCAAGCACGGTGATGTCCCCCTTGATGCGCTTCATATCCTCGATCAGCGCCTCGCTCGGCGTTGTCAGCAGCTCATTTAATTTTTCTTCTGTCCACATGTCCGTATCCTCCCTTTCAAGGGTTGTTTTCCAAAACCAACCGTTTGGTTGGTTTTATTATAACACGTTCATTGAAGTTTGTCAACGGATTTCGTAATTTTTTCGGGACGAGACATGAGTGATGACACGTTTGACTCGTCCGTTTTTAAGCCTTTACGGTGTATTTGACCGTCAAGCGGTGGGATTTTGCTTTTTGGGTCCGGTAGTAGATATGATATTGCTGCGGCATGGAAACGGCAAACTCCGCAGGCACGCCCTCGTTCAGCTCCACCGCATAGCGATCCGTGATCCGATCCAGCGTAAGCGTATCTCCCACGGGCTCGATCCGCAAACAGACACCGTCACGCTCCACGCGTACGCAGTTCCCTTCTCCCTCGGGCTTGGAAAGCGTATGCAGAGGATAGGTGACCGTCACCTCATTCTCGGATTCGATCTCGTCCTCCACCGTCAATTCGTGGTCCGTCAGACGCAGCGTGCGGATCCATTTGTTCAGCATGGGATATGCCTGTGACACGTCCAGCCTTGCTTCTTTATATTCGCCAAAATCCTCGCAGGAAAGGATCTTGGCTCGAGAGTACATGCTGTTCACGGGTTGCCCCTCACCGTTCACCAAAATCGCGTTGTGCGCCTGCGTGGTCTTGAGCCACTCAAAGTGATGTTGCGTTCCGTAGGCTCTTCCAAAGTAGCCGGAGGGAGAGATCAATGCCTTACCGCGATAAAAGAGAGCAAAGGAGCCTTGATCGGCATGACGGTGGCTATCCGAGCCGAACTTGGAGGCACGCGCAAGCACGGCAAAATCGTTTTTCAAATCTCCCAATGCTGTGTGCATGCTGACAAAACCCGCATCCGGGAAGCACGCCACGTTTTGGACGTCGCTTGCCTCTTTGGCGCAGGTGCCGCAGGCAGGCAGAAAAATATCCAACAAATGCAACCGATAAAGCTTTGGCGTTGCCTGCGCACTTGCACGCTTGCGTGCCGCCTCGGGTCCAAAGCGGTCGGCATAAAAGCGGCAGGGACTCTGCGCAAAAAAGCCGGGCCACTCCTCATCCTCCGGAGAGCACCAATATCCGTCGCCAAAGGGATGGTTTTCATAATCGGGATCTGCAAAATGCAGGAAAAATTTCGTCAGATTTCGGTAAAAGGGGCGATCAAGAAAGCGTGTGCCGCCGTAGCGCTCCACCGCCGAGAAAAATGTCAAATACCACTTGGTATAGCTGGTGGAATAGAACACGCCCTCTGCCCAACCGCCGTCGGGCGTTCCGTAATACGGGAAGATGCCGCCGTAGATCTCAAGCGCGTAGTCCAGCCATTGCAGTGCCTCCTCGCGAGGCTGAATGCCACTGTCCTTGAGCACCATCACCGCCTCGCCAAGATATGCAGGCAGACGCCCGACGTGAGAGTCCCCCGGGTTCTGGCAATAATCGCGCTTGCGCAAACGCTCGTAGCACTGTCTTCCGTAATCGCGCACCGTGTACGCCACGAAGATGCGCTCCTTTTCATTCAATATGGGATATAAAAGATCATAGACCGCAGGTAGGCAACGCGCCATGCTCAAGCCCACCTCGTCGCCCCAAGGTCCCAGGAGCGAACACGGACCGTTGGGATTGCGATCGCAAAAATGTATTAACAGCTGTTTTGCAAGCGCTCCCGCACACGCATCCTCCAGCAAAATGTACGCCAATGCACACGCTACCATGTTGCGATCACAAAAATCGCGGAAGCGACCGAAATATTCACGGTACGGCAGGGCGTACGGATCTCTGTGATACATGGGCATTTGCGGCAACCCGTCGCGGTACGCCTGCTCGACGTTGCGACGCAATACCTCCAGCTCCGTCCCCTTGGTCTTGCGAATCGTTTCAATATCTTCTTTAAAGAAGAGGTGTCTTGGATGAACGCTTGGAATGCTTTCGTACAGCTTCTCCGCGCTTATGCGTTCAATTTTTACCGCATCCTCGGAGATAGAAAACGCAATCTCTCCGCGCGCGACACCCTCGGAATAGACGTTCCATTGATAGTCCCCTGCCTCAAAAAAGCGAGTGGGAACGTGATAATTCAATTTTGTTTCTGCACGGTAAAGCTCCGTGCCGTCGGGACTCGATACGGTAACCGTATAAAGGTGCTCACCCTCGGGCGGGATCCAGCAAAGGCAGGGTGGGTTTTCCTCTACCACACATCCCTCGGTGGGAAACGGAAAGACCTGCATGGCGGTCTGTCGATCCTTTGGAAAAGCAAATCCGCTCATGATTGTTTCTCCTTTGCATGATACCAGAGATATTCTCCCGTAACGGGATCGATCTCTCCGACCTGCTTGGCAGGCACCCCTGCCATAATGGCGTAATCGGGAGTGGATTTGGTAACGACCGCACCGGCGCAGACAAGGTTTGCCTTGCCCATTTTAACGCCACCCGTGACCGTGACCTTGCTTGCAAGCCAGCATCCGTCACCAATCACGACGCTGTCGTCACCGTCGGGCTCGGTCCTGCCCGAGAACCATCCCGTTGCGGGATCGAACTTATGGTTCCCCGCAGAGAGAGAGCAATGGGGACCGATGAGCACGTTTTTGCCCACCGTAACATTGCCGTTTGCATAGGTATAAAGCCCAAAAAAGGTATTGGTACCCACCTGATCACGTGGAATGCGCAAAATCGCACCGGGGGCTACCAGAACCCCCTCTTGCGTAAATCCGAGGAGCTTGGCACGGCGACGGTTATCCTCACCGTTATCCGAAGAATTGCAATAATCGGTCAATTGACGAAACAGCTCGTCGCTCATTTCAATTCCCATTGTTTTTCCCTCCCAGTATTTCATTTATCTTATAAACGGTGTCATTTACGAATGACGGTATCTCTTACGAAAATCGCTTGGCGACATGCCCACACGCTTTCGGAAGGCACGGCTGAAATTGCTGTCGTCGCTAAAGCCACAGCTTTCCACAATATCACCGATGGAAAGCGATGTGGTTGCCAGCATACGCTTGGCGGCAAGGAGACGGCAGGCAAACAGATACTCCATGGGAGATTTTCCCGTAACACGCTTAAACAGATGCGACAGATGCGAGGCACTCAGGTGATATTCCTCCTCCAGCGCGTTCAAGGAATAATCCTCGTAATAGCGATCCTCAAAGCGTTGACGGATGCTGTGGATCAGCTTGGTGTTCTCGCCGTTTGACTCATCGCTTTGCCATGGCAACCGCCTGCAAACGTGGACGATCAATTCACAAAACAGCGAGCGCAGCATCTCATCCCGAAAAGGCTCTGATGCCTGATATTCCGCAACCATGCGCGCAAAAAGTGCCTCTAATGCTTCCCGTTCGTGCGGATCGGTCAATTGATAGAAGAATTCGTCGGTGCGATTGAAGAGCAGAAAAAGCAGATATTCATTCTCTTGCCACTCCCCAGAGCGCGGCTGTACGCGCAAGGAATAGCGTTGATAGATATCAGTCTTAACCTTGATGGAATGCTCAGTTAAGCGGTTGAAGATCAACAGTGTCCCGTCCGACACTGTTTGTCTGTTTCCATCCACAATCACGTCCGCCGTACCGTGGCAGATATAAAGCAGCTGATGTCCCTCGTGAAAGTGACTGGGCTTTCCATTGGGCGTATCAGCATAGGAAACCGAAAAGGAACGCTGATTTTGATTAACGCCTTTCATGACCGCTCTCCTTTCTTTTAAAAATAATGAGGTGTACGGGGATTTCTACATGTTTTTGATATTCGCATTATACCCGATTTCAAAAGAAATGTCAAGTAAAAAAGAAAACAGGACAGATATTACAGATTGGAGATTTGATGCGCTTGGAAAATTTCTCCCATATATTGTTATTATACACGACTTTTTTAAAAAAAGCAAGATTTACATAAAAGAAAACAAAATTTATCTATCTTTTTTGCAAAAAATGCGGTATAATGGATACAACAAAACAAAAAGGAGTCATTTTTATGGGTTCAGTTTACACGAACATCACAGATTTTCAGGCAGAAAATCAAAGCACGGGAGCGGCACTTCCTTATACGGAATCATATAAGGTTCTTTCTTCCCCCCTCTCGGTTGGAAATAAGATCATTCCAAACCGCTTGGCATGTCAGGCAATGGAGGGATGTGACGGAACAGCGGGAGGAAGCCCCGACGAGCTCACCATCCGCCGCTATGACCGCTTTGCAACGGGAGGCGCGGGATTGATCTGGTTTGAGGCAACCGCTGTCATGCCGGAGGCACGCGCAAATCCGCGTCAGCTGTATATTCATGACGGAAACTTAGACGACTTCAAGCGCGAGGTTACTCGCATCAAGGAAACCGCGCTCCGTACCAACGGCATTGAACCTGTGGTCATTATGCAGGCAACGCATTCGGGCAGATACAGCAAGCCCGAGGGAACGCCTGCGCCGCTGATTGCTTACAATAATCCTATTTTTGAAAAAGATTCCCCCATCGACAAAAGCCGCATTGTGACCGACGAGTATCTCGACCGCGTGGGTGAGGCATTGATCAAGGGATCGGTGCTTGCCGAGGCGGCAGGCTTTGACGGGGTGGATATCAAGTGCTGTCACAGATACCTCAACTGCGAGCTGCTTTCCGCTTTTGAAAGAGAGGGACGCTACGGCGGCGATTTTGACAATCGCACACGTCTGTTGCGCGAGAGCGTTGCGGGAGCTATGCAAAGCTGCTCCAAGGACTTTATCATCACCTCACGCCTCAACGCATACGACGGATTCCCCTACCCTTACGGATTTGGTGTCAGTACCGACGGTTCACTGGAGTTTGACCCCACCGAGCCGATTCGCCTGTTGCAGATCCTGTCGGAGATGGGCATGGAAATGATCAATATCACCATGGGCAATCCCTACTTCAATCCGCACGTCAACCGCCCCTTTGCACAAGGTCCGTACGATCCCTCCGAGCATCCGCTCCTGGGCGTATCCAGAATGCTGAAAGGCACCGCGCTTTTAAAGGCGGCGGTACCGCAAATCAAGATCCTTTGCTCCGCGCTCTCTTATCTCGGCGTAGCTGCCCCCGGTGTGGCGGCGGCAATGATCGAGGATGGCGCATTTGACCTGGCAGGCTTTGGTCGTCAGATCTTCGCTTACCCTGATTTTGCAAAGGATATTTTAGATGGCGGCTTGCAAAAGAACAAGTGCTGCATTGCCTGCTCCAAGTGCACCGAGCTGATGCGCTCCGGCTCTACCCCCGGCTGTGTCATCCGCGATCCCCTTTACACAAAGCTCTACCGCGAGATCATTCTCAAAAAATAAGGAGAGAATATTTTGAAAAACGCAATTGTAACAGGCTGCCTTGGCGGCATTGGAAAAGCGACCGCAGAACGCTTTTTGAGGGAAGGCTACCGCGTGTTCGGCATGGGACGCACGGGCGTGGAAAAGGCACGCGAGGTGCTCCCCGACGAGAATTTCGTCTATCTTTCGGGGGATCTTTCGGTCGCCGCAGACAGAGAGCGTCTGGTCAACGCCGTGCTCGAAACGGGTGAGCAGATCGACGTTCTGGTCAACGTTGCGGGAGTCGCGCCCAAGGTACGCGCAGATCTTTTGGAAATGAGCGAGGAAAGCTACGACTTTGTCATGGACATCAACACCAAGGGCACCTTCTTTTTGACGCAGGCAGTTGCCAAGTGCATGATCGAAAACGAGGCACAAAACGGCATTCGCGGATACATCTGCAACACCTCCTCACTCTCCGCCTACACCGCATCGGTCAATCGCGGTGAATATTGCATCTCCAAGGCGGGCGTATCCATGATCACAAAGCTCTTTGCCGCGCGACTTGCCGAGTACGGCATCCCCGTCAACGAGGTGCGCCCCGGCATCATTGCCACCGCAATGACCTCCACCGTCACCGAAAAATATGACAACCTCATCGCCGATGGGCTTTTGCCCATTGCCCGCTGGGGAGAGCCTGAGGATATTGCCAACATGATCTATGCGCTGTGCAGCGGCACGCTTTCCTACATGACGGGCAACTCCATCGACGTGGACGGCGGATTCCACCTGCGGAGGCTGTAAATTGATGAAGCAGATACAAACCGTTACCGTTGATACTTTAGTGGTAGGCTCGGGTGCGGCGGGCTACAACGCCGCCAACCGCATTTTGCAGGACGGCAGAAAAAGCGTTGCTCTTTTGACCGAGGGCGTGCTTTGCGGCACCTCCCGCAATACGGGCAGCGACAAGCAGACCTACTACAAGCTCGGTCTTGGGGGCGATTCTCCCGACAGCGTGCGCCGTATGGCGGAGGATCTGTTCTCTTACGGATCCGTGGACGGGGACAACGCGCTTTGTGAGGCGGCACTCTCGGCTCGCTCGTTTTTGCATTTGTGTGAGCTGGGCGTCCCCTTCCCCGTCAATCGCTACGGCGAATACGTGGGATACAAGACCGATCACGATCCCTTTGAGCGCGCGACCTCGGCAGGTCCTTTGACCTCTAAATTTATGACCGAGGCATTACAGCGCGAGGCAGATGCTTTGGGGTTGACCGTTTACGACGGACTGATGGCAGTGGAGATCCTTCAGCATGAGAATGCCGTTTGCGGTGTGCTTGCGTTGGAGAAAAAAAGCGGCGAATTGATTGCCTTTCGCAGTGCGCACGTGGTGCTTGCCACGGGCGGCCCTGCGGGTATCTATGCCGACAGCGTATACCCCACCTCGCAAATGGGTAGCACCGGGCTTGCGTTGCGCGCGGGTGTTCCCTTGCAAAACATGACCGAGTGGCAATACGGACTTGCCTCCCTTTCCCCCCGTTGGAACGTTTCGGGAACCTATATGCAGGTGCTCCCACGCTTTGTTTCGTTGGATGAGGACGGTGTGGAGCACGAATTTCTCGGTGATTATTTTGCCGATCCCTATAAGGCTCTGAGCAACGTCTTTCTCAAGGGCTATCAATGGCCGTTTGACAGCGCAAAGGTACTTGAGGGATCTTCTGTGATCGATCTTTTGGTCTATCGGGAATGCGTACTCAAGCACCGCCGCGTCTATCTGGATTACACCAAAAATCCGTTCGGCTTGGAAAAGATCGACTTTGCAAGGCTCTCGCCCGAGGCGTATCATTATCTGAATCGTGCAGAAGCGTGCTTTGGCACGCCGATTGAGCGTTTGCACCTGATGAATGAGCCGGCAGTGGAGCTGTACCGCACCAAGGGGGTGGATATTGCAAAGGAGCCGTTGGAGATCGCACTTTGCGCACAGCACAACAACGGCGGCATTGCCGTTGACCTTTGGTGGCAGACCTCCCTTTGCGGCTTGTTTGCCGTGGGAGAATGCGCGGGGACACACGGCATCTCCCGTCCCGGAGGCAGTGCGCTCAATGCAGGTCAGGTCGGCTCTCTGCGCGCCGCGCAATATATTTGTGCAGACACGCGCGAAGTCCTGCGTGAGGACGTTTTTGCATCGGTATTACTGACAGCGGCAGCGGAGCATGCGACACTTTGCGCACAGCTGTTGCAAAACAGCGAACCGATCCGCTCCTGGATTGAGCAAGCGCAACGAAGCATGAGTGATCACGGCGCCGCCATTCGCGCCCCCGAACAGCTTAGAACGGCGATCGAGCTTGTCAAGCGGATGCGCAACACATTTTCCACACACGTGGGCGTCGACAAGCCCTCGCTGTTATATCAGGTGTATCAGCTCCGCGACGTGCTGGATACCCAGCTTGTCACGCTTTGTGCCATGCTTGATTTTTCCGTGACCGTCAAGACCACGCGCGGCTCGGCGCTCTACTGCGATCCTGCGGGAGAGCTGCGAGAGGGCTTGGAGGAAATCTTCCGACTCAGCGCAAACCGTCGCGGCGCGGCAGACAAGATCCAAGAGGTCTCTTTGATTGAGAATGAAGCAACGGCTTTTTGGCGTGACGTACGCCCACTCCCTACGTCAAACGAGGCATTTGAAACCGTTTGGAGAGGCTACCGCGAAAACGGAAATATTTTTTAATTTTTTCAAAAGCGGTTGCAATTCGGAACAAAATAATATATAATGAAGTCAACGGATCCAAATCGTTCCGTTGACTTCTCTTATTTCAGGAGGTTTTTGTATGCTGAAAGCACTGCATGACGTCATAAAACAACAGGAGGATAACTACCTCCTCCCCTTTTATTGGCAACACGGCGACCACACCGAGCGCATTCCGCAACAGATCGAGCGCATCTATCAAAGCGGCTGTCGCGCGCTGTGCGTAGAGGCTCGTCCGCACAATGATTTTGGCGGCAAGGGCTGGTGGCGCGATATGGAGATCATCGTTGCAGAGTGTAAAAAGAGGGAGATGAAGGTTTGGATCCTGGACGACGATCATTTCCCCACGGGACATGCCAACGGCTTGATCGAAACCAAGTATCCGCATCTGCAGCAATGGCTGATCAAGGAAAAGCACGTGGACGTGCGGGGACCGATGCGGGAAGCCTCTGTTCTCGTTCCCAAGCAGAACGCCGAAAACAAGCTTTTGCGTGCCTATGCCTGCCGCCGCGAAAATGCCGCGGCACAGCTTTGCTGTGGGGAGGCTGTGGAGCTTTCCTCCCACGTGCACGGTGACTATCTGACCTGGGACATTCCCGAGGGCGTGTGGCGCATCTTCTTTTTGATCCAAACCAGAGATGGCGGTCACAAGGGATACATTGATATGCTCAATCCCACTTCGGTAGACGTTTTGCTGGAGGCGGTGTATGAGCCGCATTGGGAACACTTCCGGGAAGAATTCGGCAAAACGATTATGGGATTTTTCTCGGACGAGCCAAGCTTTGGAAACGTCTACTGTGATCAAACACCTGCCCTTTACAACAAATATCAATGCGGCATCGGCATTCAGGGAATGGCATACCCTTGGAGCGATGAGGTCCGTGAGTTGATGGAAAACGCACTTGGGTACGATCCCATGCCGCTGTTACACCTGCTGTGGTATGACGACACGCGCAACGAGCTTCGCGCCGCCGTGCGCAGAGCCTACATGGACGCCATTACCACGCTTTACAGCAAGTATTTTTGCCAAAGGCTTGGAGATTGGTGTCAGGCGCACAACGTGGAGTACATCGGTCACGTTATTGAGGATATGGGCGCGCATACGCACATGGGATACGGCACGGGACATTACTTCCGCGCCCTTGCGGGACAGCACATGTCAGGCATTGACGTCGTTTTGCACCAGGTCATGCCGGGACTTTCGGACTACGTTCACAGCGGCTCTCTTTCTACGGGTAGCCCCAACGGTCCCTTTTTCCATTACGAGCTTGCAAAGCTCGGCGCTTCCTTGGCACACCTCAATCCGCGTATGCAAAAGCGCGCCATGTGTGAGGTCTTTGGTGCTTACGGCTGGGCAGAGGGCGTTCCGTTTATGAAATGGCTGATCGACTTTTTCTTGGTGCGTGGCATCCATTATTTCGTGCCCCACGCCTTTACCTCCTTTTATCCCGACCGCGACTGTCCCCCACACTTTGGTGCCGAGGGACACGATCCCGAATTTGAAGGCTTTTCGGCTTTGATGAAATACACCAACCGTGCCGCACACCTGCTTTTTGGCGGCACGCACGTGGCAAATGCCGCACTTTTGTATCACGCCGAGGGCGAATGGTGCAGCCCCACCAACACGGCAATGCCCTGCTACCTCCCCGCCCGGGAGCTTTACGATCACCACATTGATTACGACATCGTTCCCATGGACTATCTGCGCGATGCAAAAGTAGAGAATGGAAAGCTTCTGCTTGCCGACGAGCGCTTTGATTGCCTGATCGTTCCCGAAGCAGAAACTTTGCCAAAGGATTTTTACGATACCTTGGGCGCACTGCAGGAGCAGGGATTGACCGTTTGCTTTGTCAATGCCCTTCCCAAAAATGCCCCCGAAAGCTTTGAAGCGGTTGCGCTGGAGGAGCTTGCCCACCTGCTGCAAGCGCGTGGCATGTATGAGATCACTGTTCCCGACGGCTTTGAAAAGCTGCGCATCTATCACGCCAAAAAGGACGGACAGGAGCTCTTTATGCTCTTTAACGAGGATCCCTACAAGACCGCCGATACGAAAATTCAGCTTCCCGCGCGCGGCGCGTATCTCTCTCTGGATCTTTTGGGCGACGCCTCTTATCGTGCGCACACTGAGGACGGAAGTGTAGCGATCTCTCTCCTTGCGGGACAGTCCTGCATTTTGATATTTGACGACGCATGTGATCTCCCGACAAAAAAAGAGCTTCTTTTCAGCGAGTGCATCTCCCCCACCTTTACGCTTTCCCTGGCGGATGCAAGAGATCCTTGGAAATTTGAGAAGATCGGAACGTTTGATCACTTTTTCAACGTGACCGCGCACGACCGCTACCCCGATTTTGCTGGAAAAATGCGATACGAGTTCTCCTTCCAACTCGAAACCATCCCCGAATGCCTTTGTCTGGATCTTGGTACCGTGGGTGAGGTTGCCGAATTGAAGATCAACGGAACGGACGTCGGTGTGCGCATTTGCGCGCCTTATGCGTTTGATATTTCAAGCGCTGTAAAAATTGGTGAAAACCGCGTAGAACTGACCGTTTCCAACACTTTGGTGCGACAAAATCATGATTCCTTCTCATACTTTATGCAAATTCCTCCCTCGGGACTTTTGGGGGATATCCACTTAAATTATTACAAATAACAAAGGAGCAGCCATGAGCAATTGGATCACCACTGCAGAAGTACCGCACGCCTCTCACTATTATTATTTTCGCAAGTGCTTTGACGCCACTGCAAAATCGAGGCTTTCGGCACGCGTCTGCGCCGACACACGCTATCAACTTTATTTGAACGGCAAAATGATTGGCGAAGGGCCTTGTCAAGGTCCGCAATACGTTCGGTACTATGAAACCTACGATCTCTCCCGGGATTTAAATGACGGAGAAAATGAGATTTTGATCAAGGTTCTGCACATTGCCGACGACCACTTTATAGCAAGCTTTCACCGTGAGCGCCCCGCATTGTGGTTTGACGGAATCTTACAAAACGGAGAAACGTGCACGCCTCTTTCCACCGACGAAAGCTGGTGCTGCGAGCGTGAGGACGCGATCCGCTTGATTCCGCGCGGATTTCTTTCCCTGCCCCCCTTTGACGAGGTGCTTGGAGCTTCTGTCCGCACGCCCGTTGCAATCCACAATTTTTATGAGCCGATTCCCGATTGCGGATACAATCCCTACGGCTTGAACGATCCTTACATTCTCAAGGCGCGCCTCATTCCGCAAATGCAGACCGCATCCCCAAAGGCGATGCGCGTGGTACGCCGCGGAAAGGGCTTTCTTGAGCTTGACGCCGGCATTTACACAACGGCAAAGGTAGCCCTCCGTCTGTGCGCAAAAAAAGGCAGTGTCATTCGCATCAACTATGCCGAATGCTACGCTGTCTGCGATCCGGAAACGGGACGTCCGCACACCAAGGCGATCCGTGACGACGCCGCGTGCTTGCCCGATGCCTCGGCAAGATCTCAGCATTTTGATCTTTTACACACAACAGGCAAGGAACAAACCTTTGAAACCTTTTGGTATCGCGCTTTCCGCTTCATTCGCCTGGAATTTGAGGAGGATGCGGAGCTTTCTTGCATATCCGCAGAATTTTCCTCTTACTTTTACCCTTTGGACGAGGACGGAAGCTTTTGTTGCTCGGACGAGCGCCTGAACCAGATGTGGTGCATCAGCCGCAACACCCTTTTGTGTTGCATGCACGAGATCTATGTGGATTGCCCACACTACGAGCAACAGCAATATGAAATGGACAGCGCGCTGGAGATGCTGTTCACCCTGCGCATGGCAAGCGATATGCGCATGCCGCACAAGTCACTGATCGATCTTGCGCATTCTCAAATGCCGGACGGTATGCTGCAGGCAAATTACCCCTCCACGCACGTGCAGATCATTCCGGACTTTACTCTGTTCTGGGTGCTGATGCTCCGCGATTATCTGCGTTATACGGGGGATCTTTCCACTGTGCAGAGTCTGACGGGCGTTTTGGATAAAGCTTTGGAGGCGTTTGAAAACTTAAAGAACGCCGACGGGCTGATCTCTCCCACTCCCTATTGGCATTTTGTGGATTGGGTACCCGCATGGGAGCGCGGTGTCCCCACGGGTGGCGATGAGGAGCCGCTGACCGTGACCTGCCTGATGTATGCCGCCGCGTTGCGCGCAGGAGCTGAGATCTGCACCGCTTTGAACCGTCCCATGCGCGCCGACGAATACCGTGCAAGAGCCGATGAAATGATCAACGCGGTCAAGCTGCATTGCTATGACGCAGATGCCAAGCTCTACCGTAACGTCCCCTCGCGCCGTGAATTCTCACAGCATACCACGCTTTGGGCGATCCTTTCGGGTGCAGTGGTTGGAACCGAGGCGGAATCGTTGATCGACCGCACCTTTGACGGACACGTACGCGTGGAAAAGTGCACCTTTTCGATGAATCACTATCTGTTCCGCGCCCTGGAGCTTGCCGACCGCTATCGGTACGCCCCCGAGCTGTTTGCCGGTTGGCAGAGAATGCTGGATCTGCACTGTACCACCTGGTGCGAGAATCCCGATTCGCCGCGCAGTGAGTGCCACGCCTGGAGCTCCGCCCCCGCATACGAGTTCTCCGCCATGGTACTGGGCGTTTATCCGACTGCGGACGGCTACAAGACCGTGCGCATCCGCCCCGATTTTCAAACGCACGCGCTGACGTGGGCAAAAGGAAGCGTGCCCACACCAAAGGGTAATATTTTGGTAGAATGGAAAAAGTCCGACGGTGAAATCGAGCTTTCCGTTGCCCTTCCCAATACCGATATGCAAGCAGAGATCCTTTTGCCAAACGGTACAAGCCTTTCGCAGACTCAGCTAAACGCGCAATACACCTGCAAGCTTTGAGGAGTAATGATGTACAGTATAGAACAGTTTGGTGCCGTTTCGAACGGAACGACACTTGCGACAAAAGCAATTCAGTCCGCAATCGACACCTGCCACGCCAACGGCGGCGGCAGAGTGCTCATTCCGTCGGGCACGTATCTGACAGGTTCACTTTTTCTCAAAAGCAATGTTGAGCTCCATTTGGAACATGGCGCCATGCTGAAGGCAAGCACTGATCTTTCCGACTACAACGCCGCCGATGCCTATGCACAAAATTTCGGTTCTGTCTCCGAGGAGTGGATGGCAAAGCATTTGATCATTGCCGTAGAGTGCCAAAACGTGGCGCTAACGGGAGACGGCGTGGTAGACGGCTCGGGTGATTTCTTTTTTGAGGAGCCAAAATTTTACCCCGAGCACGCATGGATGTCGGGATACGCTTGGCGCAACGGCATCTCCTTTGCGCGTGACAAGACCCTGCTCCGCCCCGGGCAGGTCGTTTGCATGATCGAATGCGAAAACGTAACCGTCACGGGCATCACCATTCAAAATTCTCCCTGCTGGTCACTCTTTTTGCACGGATGCGAGCAGGTCACCGTGCGCGGCATCAAGGTGCTCAATCCCGCGTATTTTGGCAACTCGGATGGGATCGATATCGATTGCTGTCGTTACGTGACCGTTTCGGATTGCATCATCCGCACGGGCGACGATGCAATTGCCATTCGCTGTGACTCCAAAAAGCTCAAAAAGCCGTGCCCCTGCGAATATGTCACGATCTCCAATTGTACGCTCTCTGCCTCTGCATGTGGCATTCGCGTCGGCGTTGGATACGGTGTCATTCGCCATGTTCGAGTTTTTGGTATCACGATTGAAAACGCAGGATATGGAATCAACTATATCACAAGCTACTCGGCAAGGGGGTGTGCCGAAATTGAGGATGTGAATTTTTCCGATATCTCCATTTACAATGCGGGCTTCCCCATTCAGATCAAGGGTGAGGTCGGAGCGGTACGAAATATCAGTCTGGAAAACATCAGAGCTTATACCTTGGGCGGCGTACGACTTGTGGCAAGCGGAGCGTGTGATATTTCAAGGGTGCGCATGCGCGATCTTGACATTCATTTGATTCCCGATTCCCTGCCGCTTGACGAGCACCGCTTGCAGATCCGCGGCGATGCGCTCTTACACCTGCAGGGCGTGCACGATGTCTGCTTGAACGGCGTACGCATAGACGTCACGCCCGAACTGCTCCTTTCTTGGAAAACGGCACTCTCGCAAACGGAGTGCACCAATGTGCAGATGAAAAATTGCAGCCTTCCAACCATTTGATCGACTAAGGCGCAACACCGATCCTGCACGAAGAAAAACAAGATGTGCTTCAAATGCAGTTGCATTTGAAGCACATCTTGTTTTTATATGACACAGTATCCCTTACCACGAACGGTTTTAATCAACTGCTTTTCGGAAAGAGTCGCCAGCTTTTTGCGCAGTAAGCAAACATAAACATCGGCTTTATTGGCAGAGGACTCCCCGATCACACGACAAATTTCCTCACGGGATACGGGCTTGGAGCCTCCCGTCAAAAGACATTCCATGACCTGCGCCTCCTTTTGGCGGAGCGTAATACTGCGCTCCCCCAAGGAAAGCTCGCACCCGTTGAGCTGCAGCGTTTCACTTTGGTGCGGAACGTACGAACGCCTTCCACGTTCGGGATCCTGCGAGAGGAGCATAGTAACCTCCTCTCGCAAAAGCCGCATTTCAAACGGGCGATGCAAAATCATGGAGCATTTGCGATCGGGGTCCAACTGCGATACGTCAAAGAGCTTGGTAAAGCCGATGATCTGCGCGGACTCCGCCTCCACCCGTAACAGCGATACGCTGTCCAGATCTACAAGAACGATTTCCGAGCGCAGGTGCGGTTGCCAATCGGAACTGACGCAAACAGAGAGCTCCATCATGCAAAACTCCAGCTCCAACATACGCGCAAAAACTGCGTCCTCGGAGAGGATCAACAATTGCGTTCTCATCTGACAACGATGTTGATGATCTTATTGGGAATGCTGATCTCCTTGACCACGGTTTTGCCCTCCACCAGAGGAGCGATCTTTTCATTTGCCTTTGCCGCGGCAATGGCGTCTGCCTGCGGACAGTTCAAGGGCAGCTCAACGGTTGCGCGCACCTTGCCGTTGACCTGAACGGCAACCTCTACGGTGCTGTCAACGGTCTTTGCTTCATCCCACTCGGGCCACTGGGCAAGCGAGCAGAGTCCCTTGCCACCAAGGTTCTCCCACATTTCCTCGCAAAGGTGCGGTGCGAAGGGGCAAAGCAGGCGAACGAGGATCATCAATTCGTCCTTTGTCAGGCTTCCCTTGTCGTAGATCTCGTTGATCAGTCCCATCATTGCCGCAATCGCGGTGTTGAACTTGAGATCTTCAATGTCAAGCGATACCTTTTTGATGACCTTGTGAATGGAGGAAGTCAGCTTGGGAGTCTCACCCTCTCCCTTTGCCATATCGAAAAGATCCGCAAATCTTTCCAGGAATCTCTTACAGCCCTTCATCGAGCTTTCATTCCAGGGAGCGGCACTTCCGTAGTCGCCCATAAAGAGGACGTAGGTGCGCAATACATCCGCGCCAAATACGTCAACCATATCGTTGGGGTCTACGACGTTTCCGCGAGACTTGGACATCTTTTCACCGTCGGAGCCCAGGATCAAGCCCTGTGCGGTTCTCTTTGCGTAAGGCTCAGCCACGGGAACCACGCCAAGGTCATAAAGGAACTTATGCCAGAAGCGAGAGTAGATCATATGACGGGTCACATGCTCCATACCGCCGTTGTACCAATCGACGGGCATCCAATACTTGAGCTTTTCGGGATCTGCCAGCGCCTCGGTGTTGTGGGGATCGATATAGCGCAGGAAGTACCAGGAGGAGCCTGCCCACTGCGGCATGGTATCGGTCTCACGCTTGGCGTCCTTGCCGCACTTGGGGCACTTGCAATTGACAAAGGAATCGATCTTTGCCAAGGGGCTCTCGCCGCCCTCTCCGGGTTCAAAGTTCTTGACCTCGGGGAGCTTGAGCGGCAGCTCGCTGTACGGAACGGGAACGATGCCGCAATCGGGACAGTGCACGATCGGAATCGGCTCGCCCCAATATCTTTGACGGTTGAACGCCCAGTCCTTCATCTTGTACTGCACGCCCATCTCGCCAATGCCCTTTTCGGACAGGTGCTCGATCATGCGCGCAATGGAATCCTTTTTATTGGTAAAGCCATTGAGGAAGTCGGAGTTGACCATTTCACCGTCGCCTGTGTAAGCGCCCGTGGCAATGTCGCCACCCTTGATGACCTCAACGATGTCGATACCAAACTTCTTTGCAAACGCCCAGTCACGCTCGTCGTGTGCGGGAACTGCCATGATCGCACCCGTACCGTAGCCCATCATAACGTAGTCGGAAATGTAGATCGGGATTTCCTTTCCGGAAACGGGATTGATAGCGGTCAGCCCTTCGATGCGAACACCGGTCTTATCCTTGACCAGCTGGGTGCGCTCGAACTCGGTCTTCTTTGCGCACTCCTCGCGGTATGCGTCAAGCGCGGCGATGTTGGCGATCTTCTCTCTGTTTGCCTCGATAATGGGATGCTCGGGAGCGATGACCATAAAGGTTACGCCAAAGAGCGTATCGGGGCGGGTGGTATAGATGCGGAGCTTTTCGTCGATCTCCTTGAGGGAGAAATTGACAAATGCACCGGTAGATTTGCCGATCCAGTTGATCTGCTGCTGCTTGACGTTGGGCAGATAGTCTACCTCGTCAAGTCCTTGCAACAGCTTGTCTGCATACTCGGTGATGCGCAAATACCAAACGGTCTTGGACTTTTGCACAATGGCGCTGTGGCAGATGTCACATTCGCCACCTTGGGAATCCTCGTTGGAAAGAACGACCTTACAGCTGGGACAATAGTTGACCAGTGCATTGTCGCGGAAGACCAAACCTTTTTCAAACATCTTCAAAAAGATCCACTGCGTCCAACGGTAGTAATCCTCCTCGGTGGTGTCCACAACGCGGGACCAATCAAAGGAGAAGCCGACGCGCTTGAGCTGGGATGTAAACTTTTCAATATTACGGTCGGTCACGATACGGGGATGGAGATTATCCTTGATTGCCGTATTTTCGGTGGGGAGTCCGTATGCGTCAAAGCCGATCGGGAACAATACGTTGTAGCCTTGCATGCGTCTCTTGCGCGAGACAACCTCAAGACCGGAGTACGCCTTGATGTGACCGACGTGCATACCGTATCCGCTGGGATACGGGAACTCGACCAGATTGTAATACTTGGGCTTGGAGCTGTTGTCCTCTGCCTCAAAGGCGTGCTCCTCCTCCCATCTCTTTTGCCATTTTGCTTCTACTTGTTTAAAATCGTATTTCATTCCTCTTCCTCCTTGGTCGGTTCGCCGAACGCCTCGTCAATTCCGACAAAATGTATTTCTTCTGCGTCTCCGTAGAGCTTTTCCAGCTGATAAAAATCACGCAGCTCGCGGCTGAAAATGTGAACGATGACCGAGCTGTAATCCAGCACGACCCAGCCGTCGCTGTCGCGTCCCTCGTAGTGCACGGGATCAATACCACGCAACCCGAGCTTATATTCCAATTCTCCGCCAAGTGACTTGACCTGCGTGCTTGAGTTACCCGTACAAATGACAAAGTAATCGGTAATAACGGTTTGATCGTTGACACGCAACACCTTGAGCTTGTGCGCTTTTTTTGCGTCCAGCACGTCAAAGATCGCCTTTGCCAATTCTTCGGGCGAAGCATCGGTCAGCATGGGGAGCTGTTCTTGCATTATTTCATCCATTTTTTTATTTCCTTTCATAGGGTTTCAATCAGACAAGCGGAAGGGATTTTTCTTCTGCTATATAAATATTGTGAAAATCGGTATATTCCTCACGGTCAAAAACGCCGTGAGGGTCAAGCTCCTCAGACTCCAGGGGAACCATAGGAGAAGCATATTCATTCATCATGCGGCACACGCCCTCGCGATTGAGCACGTAGTACCAGGCTCCGCTTTTTCCGGGGATTGCTTGTCCCGGGAGCGTCCCCATGGGAAAGGTATCGGCATCACATTGCCGAAGCACACCTGCCACACGGATGGCATCCGCAATTCCCACGTCGGTCTGCACACCCGTAAGGGATGCACACACCACGCGAAAAAACTGCGATGCACTCAAAGACTTGCACTTTTGTGCAAAGGCACGCAGAAACAGCTTTTGCGCATCCAACCGTCCCAGATCGGCATTTGCATACCCGGAACGATAACGCACAAACTGCTCGGCTTGCTTGCCATCAAGATGTGCCTTGCCCGCATGGAGCGAGATCTCCAGGTCCTGTACGGGATCGGTGTAATGCATATCCTGCGGAATTTCGACGTCCACGCCTCCAACGGCATCGACGATGTCGTCAAAGCAATCCAATTTGAGAACTGCAAAATAATCGATGGGAACGCCCAACGCTTCGGATAAAAAATCCTTGATACCACTCTCACCCAAAGCAGCCATACCTCCGTTGAGTTTTTTGTAATCTCTTTCGGTGTACTCGGCGTAGGTATCACGCGGAATTTGCAGAACACTTGCTTTTTTCTCGGTCTCGTTGACGGTGACAAGCAAAATGCTATCGGTCAAGCCGGATGCGCGGTCACACCCCAAAAGCAAAAACCGTGTCACGCGTTCCTTTGGTGTTGTGTTGACGTCGGTAACCTCTCCATCAGCTTGCGCCGCTCCAAAGGATGGCGTCAAGAAGAGCAGACACAGACAAGCCGCGCAAAAAAGCGGAAGGAACAATGGAATCAAGCGCTTCATTTTCATACCTCTTTGTTTCAATATGTAAATGAAGCTGCATGAAATCAGCCTCTACTTGCCTCAAGAAGCAATTCGTTACGTGCGCGGACGGTATCCTCCGCGATGGGATTGCCCTCCTGCAACAGATCCTTGATGGTCAATTCATACGAGAGCAGCATGGTCTCGCGCAAAAGGCGCATGCGTCCTTCCTCGTCCATCTCTTTGGGATCGGCACCGAAAAAGTAGCGGCGCAACAGAACGCAGGCAGGATAAGTGCGTGACTCGTCAATGTAATCGGCAAGATACAAAAGCTTTTCGGTCAGCGTCATGCCCTCGTGTCCCGTGGTGTGCCAGCGCACCGCGCTGACGATGAGGGGATCGTTAAATTGCGGCATTTCGTGCTCGATCCTTGCCGCCGCCGTACGCGCGTGAAAGGTCTTGGGCGCGAGCTTATCCGCATCACTGACGGGAAGATCATATCGCTTGCAAAGCTCCAATTGTGCATCAAGCGTCAATTCCTTTGTCAGATCGTGTAAGAGCGCCGCAGCGCGGAGCTGCAACGTATGCTCGGGACAGTACAGTGCGCAAAGACGTGCTACCATTTCCTCAACTGCCGCCGTGTGGCGAAAGCGCTTGGGAGAGATCTGCTGCATGACAAAGCCACGCAGCTCGTCAAGCATTTTTTCGGTGATCTTTATCATTATACCCCACTCTCCTTTTATCAAACGTATAAATGGTTGTCACGAATGTATTTTTCTACCGATGCGGGGATCAGACGTGAAACGTCCTTACCGTCCTGCAGAGCTGTACGCACTTGGTTGGAGGAGATTTCCAACGGTTCGGCGACGATGCGGCGCACGACCTTGCCGTATTTTTGATTGTACTCGGTAATCTTTTGCACGATGGCGGCATCCAGAGTGCGATCGTTTTCCCGACGGATATAGACCGGATAACATAAGCGGAAGATTTCCTCCGGCTCGCGCCAGGTGTCAAGCGTAAGCATCATATCGGTACCGCAGAGAAAAAAGAGTCTTCGATCCTCTCCCCAAAGCTCACGCAGGGTATCTACCGTATAGCTTCTACCACCGCGGCGCAGCTCCAGATCACTGACGTAAACGCCCTCCATTCCGGAGAATGCCAAACGGCACATCTCCAAACGTTGTGCCGCATCCACCTGCACCTCCATCTCCTTGTGGGGAGGGAGTGCCGTTGGAATCACGTACAGAAAATCCAGCCACATCTGCTCCATAAATGCCCGTGCGGCGGCAACGTGCCCGTTGTGCGGCGGCGAAAAGGTGCCACCGTAAATTCCGATGCGCGTCATGCCTTTGGAAGCTCGATGGTGGGATGTTTTTCGGATGCGCGGTACAAAACGATCTTGCGACCTACCACTGCTACAGGCTCGGCGTCAAGCTCTGCCGCAAGCTCCTGCAAAAGCACGTACGGATCCTCGCCGCTGTTTTCCAGAACGTGCAGCTTGATCAGCTCTCTCGCCTCCAGGGCGTCGGAAATGGTCTTGCTCAAATTTTCGGAAATACCGCCCTTACCAATCTGCATGATTGCGGTGAGCGCATTCGCCTGACTGCGCAGGTAAGCTCTTTGTTTTGATGTGATCATAAACGTTCCTTTCATTCGGTAACGTTCCAACCGTTTTCCTTGAGGATCGCTACGATCTCCTCGTCAACGTTGGATATTACCCTGATAAACTGCTTTTGGTTCAAAATAATGTCAATGGTTCCCTCATCCTCGCCAAGGCAGACCGATTCCACATCGCCGTGCGAGAGCTCCAGCGTTGCGTTGGCAGACTCGCGCGAGAGGAAAATCATGCTCTTTGACGTCAGCACGAAAAAGCCGCCGATGGTTCCCTGCTTTACAATAAAGCGCACGGGGGCATCCACCAAAAAAGGGCGCGGAAACTTTTCCTTGATGCGCTTATAAGGAAGAAGCCTGACGTAAAAGATGAAGGGTAAGAGCACGGACGCCACCAAAGTGACGCCTGCGCCGATCAAAACGCCGTATCTCCAATCCAGATTTGAAAAGAGAATAACGGCAAGCCCGACCAGAAATCCCGCACGGATGGATAAGGCTCTCATGGCCGGAGCGGTAAAAAATTCACTAAATCTCATGGTTTGTAATTGTTATAGTTGCTCTTTCAGTTTTTTTACAAATGCGCGGATTGCAATGCCGCGATGCGAGACCGAGTGCTTTTGCTCGGGGGTCACCTCGGCAAAGGTCTTTTGAAACTGCGGGAAGTAAAACAGCGGATCATAGCCAAAGCCACCCGTTCCGTGATACTCATGCAAAATCTCACCACGGGATTCCCCACGTACGACAAGTTCTTTTCCGTTTGGGAAGACGCATGCCACGGCACAAACGTAAGCGCCGCCGCGTTGCCCGTCGGGAACGTCGCGCAAATGGTACAGGAGGCATTGATTGTTGCCCTCATCGTCGTGATCTCCCGCAAAATTGCACTTTGCGGCATAACGCGCGGAATAGACACCGGGTTCCCCACCCAGCGCGTCCACGCTCAGCCCCGAGTCGTCTGCCACACCGATATAGCCGCTCTTTGCGGCAACGCGCGCCTTGATCAGGGCGTTTTCTTCAAAGGTCTCGCCGTCCTCCTCAATATCCCCAAGAATGCCGACGTCATCAAGAGACAGAATCTCTACGTCGCCAAGCTCCTCGGACAGAAGCGTGCGAAGCTCCTCAATCTTCTTTTTGTTTCGGGATGCCAATACAAGCTTCAACGTAATCACCCCTTACTCAAACAGCGCGCTGACGAATTCCTTTTGATCGAACTCCTGCATGTCGTCCAGCTTTTCTCCAACTCCGATGAACTTTACGGGAATGTTGAGCTCCTTGCGGATGGAGATAACGATGCCGCCCTTTGCGGTACCGTCCAGCTTATTCAGGATCAGACCTGTCAAGCTTGCCGCATTTTTGAATTCCTTTGCCTGCAAAATCGCATTTTGTCCGGTGGTGGCATCCAGAACCAGGAGGTTCTCGCGCGAAGCACCCGGCATTTCGCGGTCAATGACGCGATTGATCTTTGCAAGCTCGTTCATCAGGTTGGTCTTGTTGTGAAGTCTGCCTGCAGTATCAATGATGAGAACGTCCGCCTTTTTATTTTTGGCGACGTGGCAAGCGTCAAATACCACCGCCGCAGGGTCACTTCCCTCGTTTTGGCGCACCAATTCAACCTTGGCGCGATCGCACCAAACGGCAAGCTGATCGATTGCCGCCGCACGGAAGGTATCTGCCGCCGCAACGACGACTTTTTTGCCCTCCTTGCGCAGGCGGTTGGAGATCTTACCGATGGAGGTCGTCTTTCCTACGCCGTTGACACCGATAACAAGGATGACGGAGGGAGTAGTATCCAGCTTCAGCTCCTCTCCCTCACCGATCATGCCCTCCAGAATGCCGTGCAATGCCTCGGTGACCTGCTCCTTTTCCTTGAGCCTGCCGTCCTTGACCTGCTCACGCAGCTCATCGATGATCTCCTCTGCCGCGTTGACACCAACGTCCGCGCAGATCAAAATCTCTTCCAATTCCTCCAAAAGATCCTCATCGACCTTAACGAAATTCTTTAACAGATCGTCGATCTGACCAAAGATCGCATTCTTAGTCTTAGTCAATCCTTCGCGCACACGGCTCCAGAAGGATTTTTTCTCCTTCTTGCGTGTTTCCTCGGTCAAAACCTCGGTTTCTTCTGCCTCGGCTTGTGCTTTTGCTTCCGCTTCGGCTTGTGCCTTCGCTTCCGCTTCGGCTTGTGCCTTCGCTTCCGCCTCGGCTTGTGCCTTCGCTTCTGCTTCGGCTTGTGCCTTTGCTTCTGCCTCGGCTTGTGCCTTCGCTTCCGCCTCGGCTTGTGCTTTTGCTTCTGCCTCGGCTTGTGCTTTTGCTTCTGCCTCGGCTTGTGCCTTCGCTTCCGCCTCGGCTCGTGCCTTTGCTTCCGCCTCGGCTTGTGCCTTCGCTTCTGCCTCGGCTTGTGCCCTCGCTTCTGCCTCGGCTTGTGCTTTTGCTTCCGCCTCGGCTTGTGCCTTCGCTTCTGCCTCGGCTTGTGCCTTCGCTTCTGCTTCGGCTTGTGCCTTTGCTTCTGCCTCGGCTTGTGCCTTCGCTTCTGCCTCGGCTTGTGCCTTTGCTTCTGCTTCGGCTTGTGCCTTCGCTTCCGCCTCGGCTTGTGTCTTCGCTTCCGCCTCGGCTTGTGTCTTCGCTTCCGCCTCGGCTTGTGCCTTCGCTTCTGCTTCGGCTTTTTCTGCTTCTATTTTACGGAGTTCCTCCTCGGCTTGAAGCTCCTTTTCGCGCTTCTTTTTGCCGAACAGCTTATCCAAAAATCCCATTCCAATCTTCTCCTTCCTTCTTGGAAATGTCGTTTACATCCAGCATCAGCACCTTGGAGATACCGTGCTCAGGCATGGTAACACCGTACAGTCTGTCTGCCGCCGCCATGGTTCCGCGACGGTGCGTGATCATGATGAACTGTGTGCCGTGGGAGTAACGTTTGATGTACTGCGCCAAGCGCTCGACGTTGACCTCATCCAGTGCTGCCTCGATCTCGTCCAGGATACAGAACGGCGTGGGATTGACCTGAATGGTAGCAAAGAAGAGTGCTACACCAATGAACGCCTGCTCACCGCCCGACAGCTGCATCAGACTCTTGATGATCTTACCGGGAGGTGCCGCCTTGATCTCAATTCCGCTTTCCAGAACGTTTTCGGGATCGGAGAGAGAGAGCTCGGCAGAGCCACCGCCAAAGAGCTCGGCAAAGACCTTTCCGAAGTTCTCATTGATCTTATTAAAGGACTCAATGAAGGATGCCTTCATTTCTACCTCAAGCTGGCTGATGATGCCGTTGAGCTCCTTTCTTGCCTTTTCAAGATCCGAGATCTGTGCGTTCATGTAGTCGTAACGCACCTTGACCTCCTCGTACTTGTTGACAGCGTCAAGGTCCACGTGTCCGATGACACGCAGCTTGTTGCGACATTCTGTCTGCAGAGAGATCATCTCGGCACGATTCTCCTTAGTGATAGGAGGATAGCCAAGTGCCACCGCATCGTTGCGCGTCAGCTCATAATCATCCCACAGCTTGGTTGCAAGCTTATCCTGCGTATCGCGCAGATTTGCAAGCTTATTTTCACACTTGGTATACTCACGGAAGATCAATTCCTTTTGGTTCATGCGGTCGCGGAGCTTTGCATTGAGTTCATTGAGCTTGCGCTCAAACTCAAAGTTATCCTTCTCTACCGTGCTACGCTTTTCGTTGAGGCGTTCGAGCTGCTTTGTTGCAGACTCGTAAGCCAAACGGTTAGCTTCCATTGCCTCGGTGGTCAAACGGATCTGCTCGGTTTGCGTGTTGATGCGCCCTGCAAGGGTCATCATCTCGCGATTGAAGCCCTCCATACGCTCCTCGGAGGCATTTTTGAGCATTTGTGCCGTTTCGATATCCTTTTGCGTTTCGCTGACACGAATGTAAAGCTCGGTCAAGCCCTTTGCGATCTCATCCAGGCGCAGGATCACATCTCCGCGCTCTGCGTCCTTTTCGGAGCGGAAATCGGACATCTCGCGGATGCGATGGCGCAAGGATTTTTCCTCTGCACTAAGGACCTCAATGTCCTCCTCGTACTTTGCTTTTGCATTTTCGTATTCCTGCATGTCGGCACGGAGCTTATTGAGCAAAGTATTGTTTGCATCCAGCTTTGCGCGCAGCTGATCCAGCTGTCCGTTTTCGGTATTACGCAATACGCCGATCAGCTCGCGGCGATCCTCTGCCGAGAACTTCTCGTCCTCCAGGTTCTGCACAGCTTCCTGCAGCTTGGCGACTTCTTTCTCCAAGGTTTTAACGGTAGCATTGCGTTCGGTAAGCTCCGTCTCCAGGCGCTTGATCTCACCTGCGCGGGACAAAATACCGCTACCCGTACGCACGGAACCACCCGTAAAGGAACCGCCTGCATTGATCTGCTGACCGTCAAGCGTCACGGCACGAACGCGGTAATGCAAGGACTTTGCCATGACGGTGGCGTGATCGATGTTATCAAAGACCACGGTTCTGCCAAGGAGGGATGCCAGCACGTCGGAAAACTTTGCCTCTGCCTTGACCAGGTCACTCGCCACACCGACGTAGCCCTCAAAGCCTGCGGCATCGGTGATCTCCCGAGTGGGAGCAGACGCCTTCATGGAGGTGAGTGGGAAGAAGGTCGCGCGACCTGCCTCTCCCCTCTTCAAGGTATACATTGCTGCCTTTGCGGTCGCCTCATCCTCAACCACGATGTTTTGCAGATTTGCACCCAACGCGATCTCAATAGCGGTTAAATATTTGTCATCCACGGAGATGACCTTGGAAAGAGGACCGTAGATCGTACCGCAAGGCACGCCGTGCGCATCGGTGATCTTCCCCTCGCCGTATTGCTTCATAACGTAACGCACCGCGTTGGAGTACCCTTCAAAATGTTCCTCCATGGATTTGAAGGTGGAAATGCGCTGTGATACGGAATCACGGCGGAAGGTCTCGTTGTTCAATCGTGCGGTGGTGTTCTTCAGGTTGGCAGACGCATCGCTCAACGCCTGCTCGAATTTGGAGATCTCGCCGTCAATGCCCGTGATTTCGGCATCGTATGCCGCAACCGCGCGCTCCTTGACCCCGCATTGCTCCTCCAATTCTGCGGACACCTTACGGTATCCCTCCAACTCGGTCAGTGCCGAGCTGTTTTTATCAGTATCCGAATTTTTTGCATTCTCCAATACCGAAATGCGGACCTTAACGTCCACAGCCTCATTTTCCAAAGCACGGATATCCTCCAGTGCCTGTGCGACCTGCGCCTCCAGCTCACTGGATTTTGCACTCAGATGCGTCTGCTCCAAGGTCAGCTTTTCCTGCTCCTTTTGCAGCTCCTCCTCGGTATTTTGCAATTCGACAATGCGTGCCGTATGCTTTGCAGAGGCTTCCATTTCGTTTTGCAACGCCTTTTCGGTGCCTCCAACACTTCCCTGTGTGGCGGCAATCAGCTCTTTTGCGTGAGAGATCGTGTTCTCCGCAACGCGGTACTCACTCTCAAGGGTGTGGCATTGCTCGGTCTGCTCGCGGATCTGCGTGAGCAACTCCTCGGATTCCTTTTTACTTCCCTGCGATGCCTCGAACAGCTTTGCATTCTGCGCCTCCAGGGATTGAATGCCGTCCTCTGCCATTTGCAGGTCAAAGGCAGCGTGCTGCATCGCTTCCTCGGCAGCACTCAGCTCTCCGCGCAGCTTTTCGGTATCGTACAGCCAAAGGCTGACGTCTGCGCGCTTTTTGTTTTCCATCAATTCGATGGCTTTTTTTGCCTTTTCGGCTTCCTTTTGCAAGGGAACGACCTGCGCGGATACCTCCAGAAAGATATCGTTCGCACGCGTCATATTTTCCTCGGTCGTTTTCAGCTTGCGCTCTGCTTCGTTCTTTTTGTAACGGTATTTTGCAATACCGGAAGCATCCTCAAACACACTGCGGCGTTCCTCACTCTTACGCGATACCATTTCCGCAATACGTCCCTGACCGATAATGGAATAGCCATCACGGCCGACACCGGTGTTCATAAACAGCTCGTAAATATCCTTTAAGCGAACGCCTTTGCGGTTGATGAAATATTCACTATCGCCCGAGCGGTAATAACGACGGGTAACGGTAACCTCGTCGTAGGGGCAATCCAGCTTGGCAAAATCGCCGCGGTTATCAAAGGTGACCGAAACCTCGGCGTATCCCATAGGGCGACGGCTGTCGGCACCACCGAAGATGACGTCCTCCATCTTACTTCCGCGCAAGCTCTTGGATGAGATCTCTCCCAAAACCCAACGCATGGCATCGGCGATATTCGATTTTCCGGAACCGTTCGGTCCGACAATTACGGTAACACCGTGTGCCACTCCGTCATTGACCAAATTTACCTCGGTTTCGTTTTCAAACACAAGCTTGGTCTTATCCGGAAAGGATTTAAAGCCTTGCATTTCCAATGATTTCAGATACAAAGTGTTGTCCTCCTAAAATGGATTTTGAGAATACGGGTACAGCGTGATCCCTTCCCCGTTCTTTTTTCCTATCACGCGACGGACGTCTGTTCCCGTTTCGCGCAAAAGGCGTTTGATATTGCTTCTATGCTGACCCACGGCAATGGAGACCTCTTTTTCGGGAACCTCTAAAACGACCTGCGTTCCTAAAAGTCCTTTTGCCTCCAAAGCACGATAAATTTCAAGATAAGCGCACTCACTCATGATCAATTCCCCAAGGGCGGGGTGATTGGGACCTCCCAGGACCGCCTCCTTGGAGGTCAGGGTCTCTGTAGCACACAGTCCCAGGCGAATGCACGGGATTTGATTTGCGCGAAAGAATTGCAGTACGGGAGCGGTTCGCGCCACCGCCTCCTCAACTGTCATGGGCACGTATGTGCCACTTTGCGCCATTTCACACAAGGGTGTGTCATAAAAAACCACGGTGGGATAAATGCGCACCGCAGATGCCCCCAATTTGCAAATCCGTCTGGCGGTCTCCATCTCCGTCTCGGGTGTGGATGACGGCAAGCCGATCATCATCTGCCCCACGAGTGAAAATCCCGCTTGCAGAACCATGCGGCAAGCGTTTTCGGCATCGCGTGCGGTATGTCCTCGTTTTGACGCCTGCAAAACGGCGTCATCCATGCTTTGCAATCCGAGCTCGATATGGCGTACGGAATAACGTGAAAGGATCTCCAAAATCTCTTCGCTGATATAATCCGGACGAGTGGAAAGGCGAATAGATGCCACCCTGCCTTGACGAACGTAGCCCTCCGCCAAATCCAGCAATCGCATCATCAATTCGCGATCAATGCCCGTAAAGGAGCCGCCAAAAAACGCGATCTCCGCCGTATCCCCCGATTGCAGGGTGGATAGTGCGGTGTCGATCTGTTGACGGACGTCGGATTCCCGAAACTCCATACGCTCCGAGATCGAACGCTGATTGCAAAACACGCATTGATTTGGACATCCCAGATGTGGGATGAATACGGGAATATTGCAATGGCGCATATCAAGCTTGTCCAAATAAAGCCAGCGCCGCCTTTGCCGCCGCCTGCTCGGCACTCTTTTTGGAGTGTCCCTCGCCAACGCCAATGCAGTTGGCACCAAGGTAAAGCTCTACGGTAAAGGTCTTGTTGTGGTCGGGACCGCGCTCACCCTTCAAGCGATATTCCAGCGTTTCCTTTTGCTCGCGATCCTGTTGAATGAATTCCTGCAGACGCGATTTGCTGTCGATGCGTACGCCGCCCATGTCGGGCATTGCGTCTGCCGCAGCTTTGATCAGGGGTAAGAGAAAGCTTGAAACTGCGCCAAAGCCCTCCTCATCCCCGGCGTCCAGATAGATTGCCGCCAGGACTGCCTCAAAAGCATCCGCCAGGATTGCGGGTTTATCCGCGCCGCCGCTTTGTGCCTCTCCTTTTCCGAGAAGCAGGAATTCCCCAAGTCCGATCTGTTCCGCAAAGGAAGCCAATGCCTCCTCGCAGACCAAAGCCGCACGAATGCGCGTCAGGTCACCCTCGGGATACTCCGCAAAGCGCGTATAAAGATATTTACTTGTAACAAGGGAAAGCACCGAATCCCCCAAGAACTCCAACCGCTCGTTGCACAAAAGGTGATGGTTGCGTGCACCGGTTTCGTTGGAATAGGAGGAGTGTGTCACTGCCCTTTCAAGATATTTGATTTGATGGAAATGATATCCGATTCGGTTTTGCAATTCCGTCAAAGCGAATGCCATATTATACCTCGTTTAATCGTTTTGTTCTTGCGGCACTGCCGCTTCCTGCTCCTTTTGCGCTGCTGCCTCCGCCTTTTTGCGTGCGGTGTACGCCTGCACAGTATCGGAAATATCGTAGATAACGCCGGAGCTTGCGTAATCGATGGCGCGTCCAATGGCGTTTTTGAACGCCTTTGCATCAGAGGAACCGTGTGCCTTGACCACGGGCTTTGAAATACCGAGAATGGGAGATCCGCCGTGCTCGGAGGGATCAAACTGCTTTTTCATTGCATCGATCTGCTTTTTCATAGAGAGTGCCGCCAGCTTGGTTGCCGTATTGGAGTAAAACATCTCCTTGAGCTTACCAAGCAGAAGCTTCCCAAAGCCTTCGATGCCCTTGAGAAAAATATTTCCCGTAAAGCCGTCGGCAACGATAACGTCGCAGGTATCAAACGGCAATACGCTTGCCTCGATGTTCCCTACAAAGAAAATGTCGGGGTTTTGATCCAAGCGACGGTATGCGTTTTGCTGCAGCTCGGTCCCCTTGCAGGACTCGGAGCCGTTGTTGAGAAGCCCCACACGCGGTTTGCGAATGCCGTACATTTTGGACATATAGGCAGAACCGATGATGCCAAACTGCTCCAGATTTTCGTCCGTTACGGTGACGTTTGCTCCTGTATCCAATAGAAGCACGGGATTTTGCATGGGAACGATGGTTCCAATGCCCGCACGCTGAATCCCCTTGATCTTACGTACGATCAGCGTCGCGCCCGTAAACAGCGCGCCTGTGTTTCCTGTACTGACAAAAGCATCCCCCTTTCCCTCGGCAAGCATGCGCAAGCCGATGGACATAGAGGAATCCTGCTTTCCACGTACCACGCAAAGCGGATTATCCTCCATACGGATCACAGTTTCGGTATGCACGATATCCATTCTGCGAATGTCAAAATCATTTTCGGCAGCAATGCGCTCAATATCGTTGCGGTTTCCCACAAGGATGAAGCTCGCATTATACTCCCGCGAGGCTTGCAACGCACCCTTGACAGTTTCCTCAGGTGCGTGGTCGCCTCCCATCACATCTACAATAATCCTCATGTTGTGATTTTTCCATTTCCTTTTGGCGAAATTCGCCGTTCAACATTCTTTGAATTTACGATTTTGATGCCAGCAGATCATCAATTGCGGCAAGCGCACGCTCTGCAAGCTTTTCATTCTTTGCCGTCTTCCCGCCTTTGACGCGGTAGCCTAGCGGTGTAACGATTCCGAAATTTGCATTCATCGGTACAAAATCGCCGATTCCTCCGCGGCTGACGTACGCCGCCATAGCACCAAGCATGGTTTCCTCGGGGCAAATCAAAGGTTCTTTCCCCAATACAAGATTTGCCGCATTGATCCCTGCCAGAAGTCCGCTGCCCGCTGACTCTACGTATCCCTCCACGCCGGTCATCTGACCTGCGAAAAAGATGTTCGGACGATTGCACATCGCATACGTATTGTTCAACAGTCCGGGGGAATTGAGATAGGTATTGCGGTGCATGATGCCAAAGCGCAAAAACTCTGCGTTTTCAAGTCCCGGAATCATGCGGAAGACTCTTTTTTGCTCCGGGAAAGTCAAGTGCGTCTGGAAGCCAACAAGGTTAAACATGGTCGCCTCGGTGTTCTCCTTGCGAAGCTGTACCACGGCGTAAAACTCCTTGCCCACACGGGGATCGCTCAAGCCAACGGGCTTGAGCGGACCGTAACGAAGCGTATCGTAGCCGCGGCGCGCCATAACCTCTACGGGCATGCACCCCTCAAAGACCTTGACGTTCTTCTGACTTTCTTTGTCAAATTCCTTCAGCTCTGCCTCCTTAGCGGAGATCAAAGCCTCGTAAAATGCGTCGTATTGCTCCTTCGTCATAGGACAGTTGATATAGTCCGCATCTCCCTTATCGTAGCGAGAAGCGAAAAACGCAACTTCCATGTTGATGGTGGAAGCATCCACGATCGGTGCTGCGGCATCGAAAAAATGCAGTTTTCCGCAACCGAGCTCTTTTTCGATATATTCCGCCATGGAGTCGGAGGTCAGAGGACCCGTAGCGATCACCGTTACGGCATCCTCCTCCACTCCCGACATCTCCGCCTCAATCACCTCAATATCGGGGTGAGAGCGGATACGGTCGGTGATATACTGTGAAAACAGCACGCGGTCCACCGCCAGTGCCGAGCCTGCAGGTACGCGCGTTGCGTCAGCCGCCTGCATGATCAAAGATCCAAAGCGGCGCATTTCCTCCTTGAGTAACCCCACTGCGTTTGACACGCAATCGGAGCGCAAGGAGTTGGAGCAAACCAATTCGGCAAAGCCTTGGCTGTGGTGAGCGGGGGTGTATTTTTGCGGTTTCATTTCATAGAGCTTGACCTTAACGCCGCGCTCTGCCGCCTGCCATGCCGCTTCACAGCCGGCAAGTCCCGCTCCGTAGATATGAATTTGTTGCTTCATGATTATTCTTCACTCGGCGCGTTGTGATTCTCATGAATCTCGCAAGAGTATCCACAAGCTTCATCGTGGCAAACAAGCATGTTCTTTCCCTTTTTGCGGAACAGCATTTTTCCGCAATTGGGACACAGCTCGTTGGTAGGAACGTCCCAAGAGGAAAAATCGCAGTCGGGATAGCGCTCACAGCTGTAGAATACCGTACGGTTTCGACCGTACTTGGTAACCACCTTTGCCTCGCACTTAGGGCACTTGACGCCAAGCTCACGCACGCGCGCCTTTGTAAATTTGCATTCGGGATAGCGACTGCAAGCATAGAAGGAGCCGAACTTACCCGTGCGCAGGATCATATCCGAACCGCACTTCTCACACTTAAAATCGGCGATCACGGGCGTCTTGGGCTTGCTCTGTCCTGCTTCTTCCTCCTCGGTTGCCGCTTCGGTCTCCTCTGCACTCTCGGTACCGGGAGCCACCAAGGGTTTGGTGTTGCGGCAGTTGGGATAGTTGGGGCATGCGGCAAACTTACCGAATCGACCGTTGCGAACGATCATGCGGCTTCCGCACTTTTCGCAAACAATGTCGGTCTCCTCGGGCGGAACCTCAATGCTCTTCTCGTCGATGTTCTTTTCAGCCTCCTCCAACTGTTTGGAAAAATCCTGCCAGAACTTTTTCAAAACGTCCAACATTTCTGCTTCGCCGTTTTCGATCTCGTCCAATTCATGCTCCATCTCAGCGGTAAAGCCGTAGTCAACGATGGTGGAGAAATTCTGCTCCATGAGCTGATTGGTCACCTCACCCAACGGCGTGGGAACGAACGCCTTGCCCTCGCGCTTGACGTAGTTGCGTGCAAGGATGGTGCCAATGATGGTGGCATAGGTACTCGGGCGTCCGATGTCCAGGTCCTTGAGCATTTTGATCAGCGATGCGTCGTTATAACGAACGGGAGGCTCGGTAAAGTGCTGAGTCAATTCCGCATCCTCTGCGGGAAGCATTTGTCCAACGGTCATCTCAGGCAGACGAATGTCCTTGACCTCCTTGGGCTCGGCATCATTGGTCGAGCTCTCCTCGGTCTCCTCATAGACCGCCATATATCCGGGGAATGCAACGGAATATCCGCTGGTGCGGAAGATATATCCCTCGCAGGAAAAATCAATGCTGATGGTATCCAAGGTTGCAGACTCCATCTGGCTGGCAATGAAGCACTCCCAGATCAGCTTGTAAAGCTTGTACTGATCGGAGGTCATCTGCTTGCGGATGCGCAAAGGCTCCAGATCCACTCTTGCGGGGCGGATCGCTTCGTGTGCATCCTGCGCGCCTGCCTTGGATTTATAGTTTCTTGCCGTTTCGGGACAATACTGTGCACCGTACTTTTGCACGATATACTCACGCGCCGCATTCTGGGCATCTGCCGATACGCGGACCGAGTCGGTACGCATATAGGTGATAAGACCCTGAGTACCGCCAAACTCGGAGCCGAGGTTGATACCTTCGTAAAGCTCCTGCGCCACCTTCATGGTGCGCTGAGACTGGAATCCGAGCTTACGGAACGCCTCCTGCTGCAGGCTGGAGGTGGTAAAGGGTGCGGCAGGCATTTTGTGCTTGGTTGCCTTGCGTACGGACGCCACGGCGTAATCCTTGCCGTTGACTGCGTTTGCAACCGTCAAAGCCTCACTCTCATTGGAAAGCGCAAGCTTCCCTTCCGCATTGCCCCAAAAATGAACGCGGAACTTTTTGCCGTCGGGCCCCTCCAAAAGGGTCTCGATGGTCCAATATTCCTCGGGCACAAAATCCTTGATCTCTTTTTCTCTTTCTACAATGATCTTTGTGGCAACCGACTGCACGCGACCTGCACTAAGTCCGCTCTTGATGTTCTTCCAGAGCAGAGGGCTGAGCTTGTATCCCAGAATGCGGTCCAAAATACGGCGCGTTTGCTGGGAGTTGACAAGGTTCATATCAATTTGTCTGGGTGCCTTGATCGCCGCCTTAACAGCAGTTTTGGTGACCTCGTTAAAGCAGATGCGCTGTGTTTTCTCCACAGGAATTCCAAGAGCCGCAGCAAGATGCCATGCGATGGCTTCTCCCTCGCGGTCAGGGTCGGTTGCAAGATAGATCTTGCTTGCCGCCTTAGCTTCCTTACGGATCTCCTTGATCAGGTCTCCTTTTCCTCGGATATTGATATAGTGCGCTTCAAAATCGTTTTCAATATCTACACCGAGCGTGCTTTTGGGAAGGTCACGCACGTGTCCGATGGAAGCGATCACCTTGTAATTGGTTCCAAGATAGCCCTTGACGGTCAATGCCTTTGAAGGGGACTCCATTATCACCAGATTATTTGCCATTCCAATTCATTTCCTTTCACTATGGGTTCTGTATCTGTCTTACTCTTCTTCAAAATTATGCTTTTTTGTAAAGGGAGCCCGGAAGCTTTTGCACAAGCCCCATGATCTCCAACATCGTCAGCGCCGCAATGACCTCACCGTAAGGATATCCGATTCCGCAAATGGTGTCGGTTGGGATCGCCTCATCGTCGGGGATGGCATTGAGCACCGCCAATTGTACCTGCGAAAGCGATGCGACCACCTCATCGGGAGTCTTTTCGTTCCGCGACACTTCATCGACTGCAGGCTTGGGTTGCACGATTTGCTGCTCGTCGCGTGTTGCATTTTCTGTTGCGACTTTTTTCCGTCCCCCGCGCCTTGTACGTTGTGCGGAACGCTCAGAGGTCAGCTTCGGTTCTTTTGTCTCACCTTGGCGCGCAGTTCTTTGCTTCTCCAACGTTTCAGAGGAAACGTCGACCACACCAAGGCTTGCAAGATAGGCAAGATCGACCTCTACACCCGCCTCTGCTCTCGGCATTCGCTCCTGCCGAAGCGTCTGCGCGTACACGTAACGGTAATGATCGATGATGTCGTTTGCAGACAGCGCAAGATATGCGCCGTCACGCAAAAGTCCATTTGTTCCTTCAGCCCCACGGCTTCCAACGTTTGCGGGAAGTGCAAAGACCTCTCTGCCCTGCAAAATTGCGTTTTTTGCCGTAATGAGAGAGCCGCTCCCGATGCCCGCCTCAACAACGACCGTTGCCTGCGACATTCCGCTGATGATGCGGTTTCGCATGGGGAAATGGTAGCTATTGGGTCGGGTTCCCGGAGGATACTCCGAAAAGACGACACCGCCTTTTTCTATGATCGCATCATACAGCGGTTTGTGATGTGGCGGATAGACAACGTCCACACCGCTGCCAAGCACTGCTACGGTTCCGCCGCCCGCCGCCAAAGCAGCCGCCGCGGAAACACCGTCAATGCCCTTTGCCATTCCGCTGACGACAAGCGCGTTGACACAAGAAAGCTCATAGGACATTTTATACGCAGAGCGCAAGCCATATGCACTCATACTGCGAGTTCCCACCATTCCAACACATAATCTTTGGTTGAAATCCGGCAGGACGCCGCGATAGTACAGAACGATGGGCGGATTTTTGATCTCACGCAGAGCGACCGGGTATTGCTCGTCCTCATAGCAAAGGATCTCAATTCCCGTACGCTCGCAATGGTCCAGAATCTCGGAGGCTTGCGAAAGATTTTTGTCTGCAAGAGCAAGCTTTGCACGCTCGGACAAAGAAGCGATCCGTTCGAGCTCCGCCTCTTCTGCGTGGAAGACGTCGTATGCATTGCCGTACAGTGCGATCAACGACCGAAATGCGTTGCTGCCGGCACCCAACGCCAAAGACAACCAGATCCAAAATATCATATCACGACTCTTCATTCACATGCCCCTTTCCATTCTTATTTTCTCTTTGCAAACTCCCACATCAAAATAGAAGCCGCAACTGCTGCGTTAAAGGATTCGGCTCGCTCGCTCATTGGAATGATGACGCTGTTTCCGCAAGCCTTGCAGACCGAATCGGAGAGTCCGTGTCCCTCGTTACCGATGACCACGCAATCCCCTGCCAAGATCTCAAATCTGCCAAGCTCCACGGCGTGCTCATCCAGCGTTGCCGCAAACACGCGGCGACCGCTCTTGCGCAAGCCCGCGATCACCTCGGTCAGATCATTCACGCGGTCGATGCACTGATTGAACAGCGTTCCCATTGAGGCACGCACAGCGCGCGGATGGTAAATATCTGCGCAATCGTCACTGAGAATCAAACGGTCAATCCCGATTGCCGCGGCACTGCGGATCACAGCGCCGATGTTGGAGGGATCTCTGACCGATTCCAAAAGCACGATGCGCTCGTTTTTCATCTGCGAAAAATTAACGCTATTATATATTGTAGCATTTTTTTGAAATTTGTCAATATATTTTGCAATAGTTATTACCCCTTCGGGCGATTTTTCTTCAGAAATTTTTTCAAAAAGTTCGTTTGACACCAAAAAAATACGTTCAAAACGCTCGCGCACATCAAAGCCGTGCTTTTCTTCCAATTCTGCAAGAATGCGCGCTTCTTCTCCCTCTCTCAAAAAGACAGATTTGATATACACGTCGTTTTTGATTGCTTCGTCCAAAAGCTTGATTCCGTCAAAGCGAAAGAGGTGGGTTGCCTCCCTTGCCTTGCGGTCGGTCAGCTTGCAAAGCTCCACCACGTTTTTGTTTTGCCGCGAGCGAATGATCTCCTCTGAAAAAGCCATTCAAATCCCTCCTTGTTCAGCTTTCAAACACCGTTTTTCACTCTGTTTGGCGTTTGAAAAAAGCATCTATGTATGACAAAAACCCGATGGCATGCATCGGGTTTTCAATTGTTCAAATCAAAGCGCAGCCTTAGCCTGTGCGCACAGAGCAGCAAATGCTTCCTTATCGGAAACTGCGATCTCAGCGAGCATCTTACGGTTGAGCTCGATGCCTGCCTTCTTGAGGCCGTGCATCAGGGTGGAATAGTTCATTCCGTTTACCTTTGCCTGAGCAGAGATTCTGGTGATCCAGAGAGAACGGAAGTCTCTCTTCTTCATCTTTCTGCCTGCGAAAGCATAGTTACCGCTCTTCAGTACAGCCTGCTTAGCCATCTTGAAGTGCTTGGATTTTGCACCCCAGTAGCCCTTAGCGGCCTTCAACGTAGACTTTCTTCTCTTGCGCGTCATCATAGCGCCCTTAACTCTTGCCATTTTTCAATTCCTCCGTTTCGTCTTACTTCAGGACCAAAGTCTTCAGGTTGGTTGCAATCTTGCCGTCTACAGTTGCGCTGGAACGCAAGTGTCTGAGGCGCTTTGCGCTCTTATTACCGGTGTTGTGGCGGTGAGAGCTGTGGAACATTTTGACCTTGCCGTTAGCAGTAACGGAAAATCTCTTTGCCGAAGCCTTATGTGTTTTGATCTTTCCCATTTTCTTAACTCCTTTTCTGTTTCCGGTCAATGCCGGAGTGATTTTGTACAGTTTTGTTTGTTTTGCGGTGCTGTTGAATCATTTCGCCTTGACAGGAGAAATTACCATGCTCATAAATCTGCCGTCCAAAACCGGCTTTTTATCTACGGCACCCAATTCGGAGCAAGCCTCCTCAAACTTGTCGAGAATCTCGCGTCCAATGTGCATGTGGCTCATTTCGCGTCCCTTAAACTTCATGACAACGCGCACCTTGTTGCCGTCTGTCAAAAAGCGGCGTGCATGATTGACCTTAGTTTCAAAATCATGGGTATCGATGCGGCAGGAAAGCTGGATTTCTTTTAATTCAACGGTCTGCTGCTTCTTTTTTGCTTCCTTTTCGCGCTTTTCGCGTTCAAAACGGAATTTGCCGTAATCCATGACCTTACATACGGGAGGCACAGCCTGTGCCGACATCATAACAAGATCCATCCCCTGGTCGTACGCAATTTCCAATGCCTTGTCGGCGCTCATAATACCGAGCGTTTCGCCATCGGCACCGATGAGTCGTACTTCCTTTGCGGTGATTTCCTCGTTCAGCAGGTTCTCTTTGTCTTTTGCGCTAATGTTCAACACCTCCAAGCAAAAAAAATAACCGTACAAAGACTTGCATCTCCGCACGGCACAGCTACCGCATTTTACAATACGGTAAAGGTGACATTATTAACCCGACTGCCCTTGCAGGTAGGTGAGAGCGGAGAGCTCTGCTTTGTTTTCCATGATATTATACACCATCTTCCTCGGTTTGTCAATAGTTTTTTTGCATTTTTTCAAAAATATTTTCAGAAAGAGATTGGGAGCCTCTTCAATCGGCTCCCATTTTCTTTTATCCTCGCAAAAAAGCGGGCGGATTTTTGTTTTCATGCTGTGAAAAGTCGGTGGAAAGCATCCGACAAAGAGTCCCCCTATCTACCCCCTCTACGCGTTCGCTTGCATATTGCAGAAAATATCGAAACACGTCGGGCTGGGAAATTCTTTGCAGGGGTCTTTCATCCGTCTTTTCAAGAAACTCAGTCAGTCCTTCCCAGAAACGGAAGGGCGACTTCATCAGCGGCGTGAGATACCACAAAGCATGGGAGAAGCGTCCGCTCTCCAAAAAGCGCTCCAAAACCTCGGCAATATGAGAAAGCCGTTGCATCTGTTCATAAGTGATCCAATTGCTTTGCAGGACCGTATAAGGAGGACACGGCAAGCAAACGTATCCGTACTCTTCTTTTTTATTTCTCAGCTCGGTGCCAAACAGAAGCTTTAAAAATCCCAACTGTAACAAGTCGCACGAGCCGTATGCTTGGTCAAAGGAATTGGCAAAGCTTTCGTAGTCCTCATACGGTAGACCCGCGATCAGATCCAGGTGAACGTGGATGTTTCCAAAATCGTGAATGCGGCGCACAGCCTCAATGACTTGTGTGGCATTGATATGGCGCGACGATGCTGCAAGCGTTTTGGGATTGGTGCTTTGCAAACCGAATTCCAACTGAATTTTCCCCTTTGGAAACTTGGAAAGAATTTCAAAGCTCTCCTCGTTCAACAGCGTAGCGCAGACCTCAAAATGATAATGCTTATGGTATTGCTCCTCCAAAAGCCCTCTCCAGATAGCGTTGGCGCGGCGCACGTCGGCATTGAAGGTGCGATCGACGAACTTAATGATCTTACAGTTCCCCTCCAGCTTCTCAAATGCGCGCATGTCGGCAAGCGTTTGCTCCACGCTCTTCATACGAACGCCGTGCGTTGCGGAGGAAAGACAATACGCGCAGGAGTAAGGACAGCCGCGCGAGGATTCGTAGTACAGAATGCCGCCCGTCTCCTCTCCGTTTCGGTAAAGAATGCCCGTGTTTTCCAAGGGAGCAAAGGGCGATTCTTCCATGATGCGCGCATGCGGCTCTCCGTTTTGCAGGCGTGTGCAGAGCTCTGCCATTGCTTTCTCACCCTCACCGCAAACGATGGCATCGATCCAATCCATACCGTCAAAGCGTTCGGTGGCATAGGAGACCTCGGGGCCTCCCAGCACGATCTTCGCCGTCGGTAACAGCTCGTGTAACGCCCTTGAAAGCGTGAGCATTTGCTCCAAATTCCAAATATAGCAGGAAAAGCCGTATACGTCGGCACGGTGGGAATACAGCCGCTCCAGCACGTGGGCGGTGCGATCACGCAGCGTCTGCTCCTCCAAAAGAACCTCAAACCCGCTCTGCTCAAGCTCCCTCCGCAGACAACGAATGGCAAGATTGGTATGCGAAAAAGAGCCGTTAAGCCCAAATAACAAGATCTTCATCCTCCGCTGCCTCCTTTTCGTCATTTCATTTTAGGAATATCTCCAGCGCAAGCCGAATTCGTGCTCCAAAAGCTCGTACAAACGTGCCTCCGATATGCCCTCCTCCAAAAGGACAAGTTCGTCCCCACGGAAGACCTTATAGTCTCTTCCGTTGATCGCCTTTCGTCCATCCGACGTTTTGATTGCAACCATAATGCCCTTGTGGAAGGGAGAATCCGGATGCTTTTCGCAATAGAAGGAAGGCTGGATAAAATCAATATCCAATTGTTCTTCCTCGGTAAAAGCGTAATACGGCTTCCATTCCCCGTCCTTTTTTTCATACAAGACCCAGCCGAGGAAATCATCTGTTTCAAACTTGTACGCCTCGTTGCCCTCTGCCTGCTCTACCCCTTGGCAAAGCAGAAGCGGAAAGCGCGGTGCGTTTTGCCCGATGCCCACCTCGCAGATATAGGTCTTGCCGTCACATTCCACCGCTGTGACACGGTGACGGCGCACGGGAATGGAGGTCTCTCCCTTTAAAAAACGCGCCATGTAGCTTTTGACCGAAAAGCCGAGCGCGCGAAGCAATGCCGCAAGCACTCCGTTGAGCTCAAAGCAGTAACCGCCGCGATGGTTCGTGACGATCTTTTCAAAGAGCTCATCTTCAAATAAAACGGGAGAGATCCCGTTTAATATGTCCAGATTTTCGTACGGGACGCTGCAGATGTGATGCTTTTGCCGCTGATCTAAAAATTGATAGGAATGTGCGACGCAATCGGCAGATAGCCCGATGCGTTGCAAATATGCGGCAGTATCCATGTCCTTCTTCTCCTTACCGTCGTTTGCTACAATTATACCACCGCAGGTGCATTTTGTAAATGGTCAGATGAAAATTTTATCACAGAATTTTTGGGTGAAGACTTCCTTTGCTTCAAAATCCATTGCGGAAGAATAAATTTCCTCCAACCGAAAATGCAGCTCCCGTACCTTTTCCAAGCAATCGATCGCACCGCCGCGCATGGCGCGACACATCCGTATAGCGTAATTGATCTCCCCTCGCACGTTTTTCATTGCCCAAGTATCCAAAAGGCATCGCGCGTTGATCTTTTTTCGTGGGAATTCGCACGTGTCCGGACGGCAGACAGCAACTGCAATTCCACTCTTACAAAGGAAAAAGCCATCGATCTTATGTGGCTCTACGGGATCGTGCGAGATGCGCACGGCGAGTCGCTTTTTTTGGATCTCTTCCCCCAAAGCCGCCATCAGATATTGTGCCACACCGCGGCAATCTTCCACCACGTACAGCCTGCGCGCCTCACAAAAATAGGTATCAAAGCCCACCTCACCGCGCATGCCGATGGAATGGATCAAGGCAGGAGATGGTGCATATTCCGCCTCATCCGGAACATCCTGCAACAATTTTTGAGCAAGGGAGACAATTTTGTTCCGCTTGACAAACGGTGCCACCAAGGAATCCACGTTTGCGCTCATTTCTCCAAGCCCTGCAAGATATCGGTACGCGCGTCTGTACGCCTCCTTTTTTTGCAGGTTTAAGCGCTCGATCTCCTCCACATGCGCACCAAGACGGGCGGCATCCCAGAAAGCTCCCAGATCCAAAAGCTCCTCCCGTGCCCCGGGGCAGGTCGGTTCAAACACGTGCGGTGCCGTTGCATCCAAAAGCGCAATGCAATTCTTTTGCGCATGTGATAAAATGATGCCGTCCAAGGAATCGGGGTCGGAGGAGCAATAAATATATTCGCACGTCCAGCCCTCTCCTCGTGCACGGTCGGCAACGTCACGCAAAAATCGGCTCTTTCCCGTCCCCGGGCCGCCCTTAACGGCATACACGTGCTTGATGCGCGCCGCGCCAAAGAGCTCCTCATAATAACTGCAAAAGCCGTGCACGCTGTTCGACGCCGCAAAATAGGCGTTTTCTCCGGTTGATCTGATGGTCATATTCTTCCCTCCGTTTTTGTTTTGCTACCATCATATGCGGATAGCGGAAAAATGTTCTACTTTTTTCAAAACTCGCATAGTATGAAAAAAAGAAAGGGGGGACGAAAATGCAGAGTATCCGCGTCTGCCACACACAAGATCTGCTTCCGCAGGAATTGCAAGACGTTCTTCCAAAAGTTGTTCAAGATTGCATTCAAAAATATGCACCGACGCTGATCGAAGAGCTCCGCCTGCATCGGGATCGTGTTGCAACTGTGACTTGCCGTGGCATTTCATACTCACTTCACACCGTTTTGTGCGAACGTGAGATCAACGAGATCTTTCACCGTATGTGTGGCGGCTCCCTCTACGCATATGAGGAGAGCATCCGCCAAGGCTTTTTACCGCTGTCGGGCGGTATTCGCGTCGGGGTTTGCGGAAGTGCCGCTTGTCGGGACGGAAGGATCATCGGTGTCAGCAATATCACGGGGCTGATGATCCGCATTCCGCACACGCTTGACGTCTCTGCCGAACCTGTTTTAAACTGTTTTCGAGCACGGAACGCAACACGAGGCATTCTGATCTACGCCCCACCCGGCGTTGGAAAGACCACGCTCCTGCGCTCGGTTGCGCGTGCCGCTTCATGCTCCCAAAACGGGTACCGCTGCGTGGTGGTCGATACACGCGGAGAGCTTTCGTACGGGCTTGAAGATCCTGAATTGACGCTTGACATTCTGCTCGGCTATCCGCGTGGGATCGGCATTGAGATCGCAACGCGCACTATGGGAGCTCAGCTAATTTTCTGCGACGAGATTGGAAACGCGGAGGACGCGCAAGCCATTTTGCACGCCGCCAACTGCGGAGTTCCATTGATCACCACCGCGCATGCCGCAACCCTTGAGGAGCTGCTCCAACGCCCCTCGTTTGCACTGCTGCACAAGGCTTGCGTATTCGGCGCCTACGTCGGTATCTCGCGTACCTCCAATGCCGCATTCTCCTATCACGTTACGGATGCAGACACGTACAAGAAAGCACCGATAAGGGGGAATTTTTCATGCTGAAGCTGTTTGGTGCGTTACTGATCCTATTTGTGGGGGGTGTCAGCGCATATCTTGCCGTCCGATATGAAAAAAAACGCCTGACGGTGCTGGAGGGGTGGATCGATCTCATCCTTTACATCCGCGGACAGATCGATTGCTATCTGATGCCAATGCCCGAAATTCTGGCAAGCGGTGACCGCGCACTGTTTGAAGCGTGCATGTCCCCCGCAAACGCGGCGGATCTACCCGAGATCCTGCACGCATCCTCCATTTACCTCGACGGTGGTACAAAACGCCTTTTGGAGGGGTTTGTGCGCGAGATCGGCACGGGATACCGCGAGGAACAGCTGCGCAGATGTGATTATTTTGTAGACGTGTTGCGCACACAACGGGAAAAGACGGCAACAGAGCTATCGGCTCGCATTCGCCTTGCCGTTGCACTTTGCCTGTGCACCGCGCTTGGAACTGCCATTTTACTGTGGTAAATTCAATCATAACGGAGAGTAAAAGTAATGGATATTTCATTGATTTTGAAAATTGCGGGCGTGGGGATCCTGGTGGCGGTCGCCTCCCAGATCCTGAGCAAAAGCGGGCGGGATGAACAAGCCATGTTCGTGACCATTGCAGGGATCCTTGTAACGCTGATGCTTCTGATCACGCAGATCCGCGAATTGTTTGACCTGATCGTATCAGTGTTTGGAATGTGACGATGAGCAATTGGAAACTATGCATGATCGCCGTGCTTGGTATTGCGCTGACAGCGATCATCAAGCAATGGAAATCCGATTTTCTGCCGCTGGTACGTATCGCGTTCATTTGCGTTTTTGGCTTTGCCGCTCTTGGAATGATTGCTCCCCTGATCTCCTATCTGCATCTTTTGGAGGCGTTGAGTGATGCGGAGGAATGGATCTCTCTGCCCCTCAAGGGCTTGGGAATCGCGTTTTTAACGCAGCTCTGTGCCGATATTTGCCGTGACAGCGGCGAGGGAGGGATCGCAAGCGGCGTGGAGCTGGTGGGAAAGATTGAGATCCTCCTGCTTTGTCTGCCGCTCCTGGAACGGATCCTTGCCCTTGCGCGTGAGTTGCTTGGAGTTGGAGGGTGAACCATGAAGAAAGCTGTTTTTTGCTCACGTGCACGATTATTTTCAAGCCTTTTGATCCTGCTAACACTTGTCCTTGTAATCGGCGTATCCGCCGAGGAGACAAACCTTGAAGCGCTACCGCAGGAGTATCTTGATTTTTTGGAGAGCCTTCCGCAAGAGCTTTTAGAGCTGTTGCCCGACACACTTTTTTCCACCGACAAAGACGAGGTGGGATCCGGCGTGGAAGAGTTGAGTGATTTCTCCTATCTTCTGCGCACACTGCTGTCGCTGGTCGGCTTACGCCTTGGCGAATGCGCCGGACTTTTGGCATCCGTTTGCGGTATTTTGCTGATCAGCGCCGTCTGCAAGGCACTGCAAAGCAATTTGCGCACGGAATCGATTGCGCGTGCCTTTTCCTTTTGCACTACCGCGGCAATCATCGTTCTGCTTTTCTCCAAGGGCTTTTCAAGCATGCAAGCCACTGCGGATTATTTTCAAGCGTTAAATCGTTTCACCTCGGCATCCATCCCCTTAATGGGTGGACTTTACGCCATCGGCGGAAACGTATCAAGCGCCGTTGCTACCTCGGCAGGTCTGACGGTCTTTCTTACGGTGCTGGAGGAGATCGTCGGACGTACCGTCATTCCCTTTTGCGGCATTTGCCTGGCGCTTTGTATGGTCAACGCCATGGATGCCTCGGTACGCGTGGGAACGCTTCTTGGCAGCATCAAAAAAAATTACACCACGGCACTCTCCTTTTTGATGATGCTTTTGCTGGCGATGCTGGGCTCGCAAAGCATTCTTGGAGCCGCCAAGGACACACTTGCCATGCGAAGTGCAAAATTTGCCGCAGGGAGTATGATCCCCGTGGTAGGGGGCTCGGTTGCCGAGTTGATCAAGACCGTGAGTGCAAGCGTTGGATACCTGCGCGGCACGGTTGGGATCTGCGGCGTTTTGCTGTTGTTACTGTTGCTTTTCCCCACTCTGGTTGAGCTCCTGCTTGTACGCATGACCTGGCAGCTTAGTGCCTCCCTTGCGGATCTTTTGGGATGTGACGGTGAAAAAAAGCTGTTGGAGGAATTCGCATCGATCAACGGCTATCTGATCGCCGCAGTTGCCATTTGTTCGTCCGTCCTCTTTTTTGCCTTTACTATTTTTATGCATTGCGCGTCTGCCGTTGCATAAACCGAAAAAAACAATGGAAGCTTATATCATATCACTGATCGCCACCTCCCTGATTGCCTCCTTGGTCGGGATCCTTACCCCTAAGGGCGACGGTGGCATTGCCAAGCATTTGCGGCTGTTGACCGCGCTGTTTTTGATCTGTGTGCTCATCTCTCCCGTCAAGGAGGTGATACGACGCATTGCGGAGTTTGCCGACGGAAATTGGGAGTACATATGGAAAAACGAAAGCATGGAGGAATCTTACCGCGAGGAGCTGAACGAAAGCCTGCAAGGCGCCTCAAAGGACTATTTTTTACAAATGCTGCTGCAAACGCTGGAGCAGGAATTTGCCCTGGAGAGTGGGACTGTGCGTTGCCGTGTGGAATGGAATGAAGGAGAATCGGATCTGCGCCCGACGCATGTCACAGTCGTTTTGTCGGGCACGTCGATTTGGAAGGATCCGCACGCGATCGAGGCATACGTCACCGAACTTTTGGATTGTGCATGCGCAGTGGCAATTGAATAACGCATCAAAAAGCGGAGGTTTTTATGTTTCATTTTTTCAAGTGCAATACGAATGACGGCAAAAACGGAAAAATGCGCTTGGCGCTCATCATCCTCGGCGGCGTTGTGGGAATATTTCTTTTGCTGATTGGAAATACGGAAAAAAAGCAGGAATTCACCGACAGCTCAAACACCTACGACACTGCCAGCGATGAGCTGGTCATATACCAATCTTATCTGGAGGGGCGCATCAAGGACCTGTGTGAATCGGTCAACGGTGTACAAAACGTGAAGGTCGCCGTTACGCTTTCGGGCTCTTTTGAGTCTGTCTATGCCACCGAATGGCCCGACGGAGAGGAACAATACGTGGTGCTTGGGAGCGGTTCTTCTGCCTCAGCTCTGTATCTGACACGCTCCGCGCCCGACATTGCCGGCATTGGCATTGTTTGCACGGGAGGCGGAAACGAGACTGTGCGACGTGAGTTGATCTCCCTCTTGTGTGCCACCTTTGACGTCAGCAGTCACCGCATCTACGTCACAGAAGCGGGATAAATTTGAAAATAAAAAAACGTGAGGACGCCTTTTTGCAAAGGTGGTTCCCCACGTTTTTTTACGGACAATCAGCGAATGTCCACGTTTACTTTTTTGCCGCTGTTGACAGATGCCGCCTTCATAACGGAACGGATCGCCTTTGCGATCTTACCGTGTCTGCCAATTACCATACCCATATCGTCGGGTGCAACGGTAAGGGTCAGGGTCACGGTCTTTTCGTCCTCTTCTTGCGTCACCTTTACTTCATCGGGCGAATCGACAATTGCTCTTGCAATGTCTGCCAAAGTTTCTTGCAGATTAATCATACCGTGTCTCCTTATCGGAAGGCTCAGTCAACAATGCCACTCTTTTTCAGCAAGGACTTAACGGTCTCGGTGGGCTGTGCGCCGTTGGAGATCCACTTCTTTGCCTTTTCAGCGTCGATCTTGATTTCTGCAGGCTCGGTCAGAGGGTTGTAGTAACCGATCTCCTCAATGAAGCGACCGTCTCTGGGAGAGCGGCTGTCTGCTACGATTACGCGGTAGAAGGGAGCCTTCTTTGCGCCCATTCTTCTCAGTCTCATTTTTACTGCCATGATTTGTTTCCTCCAAAAAATAAATAAAATTGTTTTTTTCTATAATGTACGGTGAAATCAGAAAGGCATCTTCATTCTACCGAGCATTTTCTTTCCTTGTTTGGTTTTACCCATATTGGTAAACTGCTTCATCATCTTCAGCATCTGCTCAAACTGCTTGAGGAGCTTGTTGACGTCCTCAACCGTAGTACCCGAGCCTGCCGCAATGCGCTTTTTGCGCGATGCGTTGATGATATCGGGGCGTTCCCTTTCGGCGCGGGTCATCGAATGAATGATCGCTTCGGTGTGTGCCAATGCGGTCTCATCGATTTTCGCATCCTTCAGTGCTCCCGGCTTGACCCCCGGCATCATTGCCATAAGCTGATCGAGGTTGCCCATATTTTTCAACTGTGCCAGCTGTGCGAGGTAATCGTCAAGCGTGAAGGTCTGCTGGCGCATTTTTTGCTCCAGCTCTGCCGCTTGCTTTTCGTCATACGCCGCCTGAGCCTTATCGATCAAGGTGAGCACGTCACCCATACCGAGAATACGCGACGCCATACGGTCAGGATGGAAGGGCTCGATGGTATCCAGCTTTTCGCCCGTACCGACAAACTTGATCGGCTTGCCCGTGACGTAACGGATGGAAAGAGCCGCGCCGCCTCTGGTATCGCCGTCCAGCTTTGTCAGGATCACGCCCGTAATGTCGAGCAGATCGTTAAAAGTCTGGGCAACGTTGACCGATTCCTGACCGATCATTGAGTCGACCGTCAGCAGGATCTCGTCGGGGTTGACCTCCGCCTTGATGTTCTTCAACTCATCCATCAGTACCTCATCGATCTGCAGTCGACCTGCGGTATCGATGAATACCATGTCGTATCCCTTTTGGTTTGCGTGCTTGATACTTTCCTTTGCGATCTCAACGGGTGAGACCTGATCGCCCATGGTAAACACGGGGATATCCAGCTTTTCTCCCACCACCTGCAGCTGCTTGATTGCGGCAGGACGGTAGATGTCGCCCGCTACCAGGAGCGGACGCTTGCCCTGCTTTTTATACATACCCGCAAGCTTACCTGCGTGCGTGGTTTTACCTGCACCCTGCAAGCCCACCATCATAATGACCGTGGGAGGCTTTGACGCGATGGTCAACTTGGATTGCGAGCCGCCCATCAGGCGCGTCAGCTCCTCGTTTACGATTTTGACCACCTGCTGCGCGGGAAGCAAGGATTCCAACACCTCGGTGCCCACAGCGCGCTCGGAAACGATCTTGATAAAATCGCGTACGACCTTAAAGTTGACGTCTGCCTCCAGGAGTGCGAGCTTGATCTCGCGCATGCCTGCCTTGACGTCTGCTTCGGTCAGCTTACCCTTATTGCGAAATTTTTTAAATGCATTGTTCAGCTTTTCGCCGAGACTTTCGAACATTTACGCGCTCCTTTCCTTCGTTATCCCTTTACGGTCTCCATCAGCTCCTGTGCCGCCGCACGGATATTACCCGTTACGTTGGCGGACTCCATCATTTGTAAAAGCTGCTGTGCCTGCATTTGCGCTGATTGAAAACGCTTGGCAAGCCCCAGCTTATCTTCATAAAACAGAAGCTCCTCGCCCGCTTTTTTGATCAGCTCGCGAACGCCTTGTCTGGAAATACCGATCTCCTCCGCGATCTCTGCAAGAGAAAGATCGTCGTTATAGTAATAGTCCAGCACCGTTCGTTTCCGCTCCGAGAGCACGTCGCCGTAAAAATCGAGCAAATAACCGATTTCAAGGTTCTTTTCAAACATCTTGATTCCACCTCCAATAGGTGTAAAGCAAATTGCTTTACATAGTATACCACACAAACTTTGATTTGTCAACACCTTTTTGAAATTTTTTTCTTTTTTTGCATCCCGCTTGCACACGGGGCAAAAATATGGTATAATGAAGAAAAAAACGGAAAAAGGATTTGACGTTATGAAAGCGGAAACATGGATCAAACGGAATATGCCCTCCTTGGTTGGCAAAACGGTGGCGGTCAGCGGTGCCACGGGCGGACTCGGGCAAGAGCTTTGCGTGCATCTTGCAGCGCTTGGAGCAAGCTTATTGCTCCTTGACCGCAACAGCGAACGCTCATGCGCCCTGATCGAGCGTTTGCAGGCGCGCTTCCCTTCTTTGGAAGCAAAACACCTGCGCATCGATCTTGCCGATTTTGGCTCGGTCGCATCGGTCACCGAGCAGCTCAAAAAGAACCCTCCCGACGTACTGATTCTCAATGCGGGAGCATATCACATTCCGCGCTACGTCTGTGATACGGGCTACGATAACGTGTTTCAGATCAACTTTCTCTCCCCCTACTACCTTGCGTCCTCGCTTTTGCCCATTATGAAGGAGAAAGGCGGCAGGATCGTTGCGGTTGGCAGCATCGCGCACAATTACTCCCATGCGGATTTTGAGGACGTGGATTTTTCCAAGCGGACGCAATCAAGCAAGGTGTACGGAAACGCCAAGCGCTGGCTGATGTTCTCTCTGTTTGGGCTGTGCGATAATTCGGACAGCATTGCCGTGGTACATCCCGGTATTACGTTGACCAATATCACGGCGCACTACCCCAAATGGATCTACGCCATCATCAAGCATCCAATGAAGGTGATCTTTATGAAGCCGAAACGCGCGTCGCTTTCGATCCTTTACGGCATTACAGAGCCCTGCGGCAAAAACGAATGGATCGGTCCCTCCTTGTTTGATATTTGGGGACTGCCGCGCAAAAAGCGACTGAAAAGCTGCTCCAAGGAGGAGGCGGCAACGATTTTTGCACGCGCGCAAAGCATGATGGAGGAGCTGCGCACACGCGCGACGCGAGAATAAAATTTCCACACACTCTTGACAAAGCGGTGTCGGGGGTGCTATAATTAAATGTGATGTATTGTTGAAATCCCTTTTGAAAGGTGTGTTTTGATTTATGAAAAACGGATTTATCAAGGTTGCGGCGGCAACTCCCACTGTTCGCGTAGCGGATACCGTCCACAATGCCGAGGAGCTGGTGCGTCTTGCAACAGAGGCGGCAAGCATCGGCGTGCGCGTGCTCGTATTTCCGGAGCTCTGCCTCACGGGTGCTACCTGCGGCGACCTCTTTACCTTTGATACGCTGATCCGCGGCGCACAGGACGCGCTGAAGCTCTATCTTGCAAAGACTGCAAAGTTGGATCTGCTTTCGGTGGTGGGGCTTCCCTATCTTCACCGCGCAAAGCTTTACAACGTCGCCGCCGTATGCCATGCGGGCAAGCTGCTGGGGCTTGTTCCAAAGACCGTGATCGGGGCATCCGACGCGCGCCAATTTTCCTCTCCCTCCGATTTTGTGGAAGAAACAGGATTTGACGGCGAAGTGATCCCATTTGGAAAGGATCTGCTTTTCTCCTGCTCTACGCTCCCCTCTTTGACGGTGGCAGTAGAGCTCGGCGAGGAGCTCTGCGCTCTGCGCGCTCCCTCCATCGGCTACAGCGCGGCGGGTGCAACGCTCATCTGCCACCCCGCGGCGTTTCCCGAAACGGTTGGAAACGAGCCCTCTCTTGAAACGATCCTCGCCGCTCACTCTTCTCGCACCAAAACGGCGTACGTATCCGCTCTTTGCGGTTACGGCGAATCTACCACCGACCTCGCCTTTGGCGGTCGCAAAACGGTGGTGGAAAACGGTGCCGTGCTGGCGTCAACCCTCCCCTTTGAAAAGGAAGAATTGCTTTGCACCGAAATTGACACCGAGCGTCTGACGCACGACCAACGCACCCTTTGCTCTGATGCCGGGGGCTGTTACACCGAAATCCCCTTTGCTCTCGCTTGCAAGGAGACCGCACTGACGCGCAAGATCGACGCGCATCCTTTCTTTCCAACGGAAAAAGAAGCACTCTCCGCACATTGCGAGCGCATTCTTGCCATCCAAACGGCAGGACTGATGACGCGCATCGAGCGTGCCTACGCAAAAAAGATCGTAGTTGGCATTTCGGGCGGATTGGATTCCACTCTGGCACTTTTGGTCATGGTTCGCGCCATTGATGCCCTCAAGCGTCCGCGCACCGACGTCCTTGCGGTCACAATGCCCTGCTTTGGCACCAGCGCGCGCACCAAAAACAACGCCACCGTGCTTTGTGAGGAGCTTGGCGTGGATTTTCGCTGTGTGGATATTTTCGATGCGGTGAACGTACACTTCAAGGACATCGGACACGATTCCTCCGTTCATGACGTAACCTACGAAAACGCGCAAGCGCGTGAGCGCACGCAGGTGCTGATGGACATCGCCAACGAATGCGGCGGCATGGTGATCGGCACGGGTGACCTTTCCGAGCTTGCCCTGGGTTGGGCAACCTACAACGGCGACCACATGTCGATGTACGGTGTCAACGCCTCGATCCCCAAGACCTTGATGCGCCATATCGTAGCGCACTGTGCCGACCGGGACGAAAAGATCGCCGCGGCTCTGCGCGACATTCTCGACACACCCGTGTCTCCCGAGCTTTTGCCTGCCGACACGGACGGAACGATCGCACAAAAGACCGAGGATCTGGTCGGCCCTTACGAGCTGCATGATTTTTATCTGTACTATCTGCTCCGCTACGGCTTCTCTCCCAAAAAGCTGTATCGCATGGCAAAGCACGCCCTGGGAAAGAGCTACGACGACGAAACTCTGAAAAAATGGCTCAAAACCTTTGTCCGTCGCTTCTTTACCCAGCAGTTCAAACGTTCCTGCTTGCCCGACGGTCCCCGTGTCGGTGAGATCTCGCTCTCTCCGCGCGGTGCTTGGAGCATGCCCTCCGATGCCGTTTCCGCTCTCTGGCAAAAGGAAGCGGAGGAGCTGTAAAACAATTTGATAGCATGATAAGAGGGGGAGCCGAATGCAAAACGCATTTGGCTCCCCCCTATATTTCCATCGAGTGGTGTTCACCACTCTTTTTTGTTTTCAAGCTCAAAAATCACCGCTGCCCGGCTGATCAATCCTCTGCGATCAGGCGGCGCGCGATATCCGAAATCGTTTTTTGATAGTCGATCTTTTCTTCATCCGTAATATCCTTGGGCGTGTTGGATTCGATGGAGAAGCTTCCCTCGTATCCAATCTCGCGCAAAGCGGCGACAAAGTCCTTCCAATCAATATTGCCGCGTCCCGGCTCGGAGTGTGAATCCGTTGTGCCGTCGTTGTCGTGCACGTGCAGCACGGCAAGATACTCCTTGCCAAGCATGCGCACCGCTTGTGCAGGAGAATCTCCAAGACGGTTGGCGTGTCCCGTATCCAGGCAAACGCGCAGGTTTGGCAAATTGAGCTCCTTGATCAATTCCAGCATGGGAGCCACGCGCGCGTAAACCTGTCCGCCAAAGGGCATGTTCTCCAGGCAGATCGTCACGCCGTATTTTGCCCCTTCTTCGCAGAGTGCCTTTAAAAATTCCACGTTCAGCGATTTTGTCAAGGCAGGATCCTCATCAACTCTTCCCGTCGGCATCAGCGGATGAATGACCATATTTTTGCATCCTAACAGATACGTTCCCCAAATTGCTTTTTTGCAATATTGCAGCCACTCGGCACGCATGTTTGCATTGGAATCCTGCGGAGGAAAGCGCCACGGTCCGTGCGCCTGCCCCACCTGCAGACCAAGGGATTCGATGTATTCCCGCTCGGCACACATTTCAGCCTCAAACTCCTCATTGGAAAGCTGCATAATGGGCTTTTCAACGTAGATAAAATCCTGATAATCCACACACGCAAAGCCGACCTCTGCCAGCTTTTTGAGCTGCGTTTTGGACGTTCCGTTGGCGCGTTGACCGATCTTCATAATCCTACCTCCAAGTGCAAAAAGTTACATCGCAATTATAGCATATTTCCTTCGCACTGTCAATATAAAAACGCAAAAAAGCAAGCGAAAAGCCATAAAGTGCTTTTCGCTTGCTTGTTTGATCAGTCATTCCAAAGAACGATTTCTTTTTTCTCCAGCGTTTTGGGAAGATCGATAATACGCTGATTGGAGGATCCGCGGAAGCGCAAGGAAATATCCTTGAGCGCCTTGACGTAGCGACCGTCCACCAGCACGTCGATCAGCGACAGCATTTCGTCGGTCACCTCACACCTCGGATAGCTTCCCTCTTTCCAAAGCTCTCCGTCCAAGGTAAATCCCGTAAAGCACCAAACGCTTTTATCGGGGCACTCGGTGCGGAAACGATGCAAAAACTGCACCAGCGCGCGCTGATTGCTCGGCTCGAACGGCTCACCGCCAAGGAGTGTCAGCCCGTTGATAAAATACGGCTTGCAGGAGGCGATGATCTCGTCCTCGGTTTCCTTGGTAAAGGGTTGACCGTAGCCAAAATCCCAGGTTTGGGGCTGAAAGCATTCCTCACAGTGATTGGTACAGCCCGATACAAACAGCACCGTGCGTACCCCTTCCCCGTTGGCAATGTCACATTTTTTTAATTCACAGTAATTCATGGCTTACAGATGGAGGACGCGCTCCTTGATCTCCTGCGTTCTTCCCTGGTTCCAATACTGCGTACCGATATAGCCGCAGGTACGGCGAGCAACGTTCATCTTGCTTTGATCGGTGTTTCCGCACTTGGGGCACTTCCAGATCAGCTTACCATCCTGCTCGATGATCTCGATCTCTCCGTCCCATCCGCATTCCTGGCAGTAGTCGGATTTGGTGTTCAGCTCTGCGTACATAATGTTATCGTAGATGAAGCGCATGACCTGAAGCACTGCCTCAAGGTTTTGCTGCATGTTGGGAACCTCAACGTAGCTGATCGCACCACCGGGAGAGAGCTGCTGGAACTGCGCCTCGAAGGCAAGCTTGGAGAACGCATCGATCTCTTCGGTAACGTGGATGTGATAGCTGTTGGTAATGTAGCCCTTATCGTTGATGCCGGGAATGATGCCGAATCTCTTTTGCAGGCACTTTGCAAACTTGTAGGTGGTGGATTCCAGGGGTGTGCCGTAAAGGCTGAAGTCGATGTTGTGCTCTGCCTTCCACTTTTTGCATGCGTCGTTGAGATACTGCATCACGCTGAGTGCAAAGGGAGTTGCGCTGGGATCGGTATGGCTCTTGCCCGTCATATACTTGACGCACTCGTAAAGTCCCGCGTAGCCGAGGGAGATCGTGGAGTAACCGCCAAAGAGGAGCTTATCGATGGGCTCACCCTTTTCCAGTCTTGCAAGAGCACCGTACTGCCAGAGAATGGGAGCCACGTCGGAAAGCGTACCCTTTAATCTCTCGTGGCGGCAAAGAAGTGCCTTGTGGCAAAGCTCCAGTCTTTCGTCAAAGATCTTCCAGAACTTTTCAATGTTGCCGCCCGAGGAGAGTGCAACGTCGGGCAGGTTGATGGTAACAACGCCCTGATTGAAGCGACCGTAATACTTGGGCTTTCCGTTTTCGTCAACGTAAGGAGTCAGGAAGCTGCGGCAACCCATGCAGGTGTAGCAGTGACCTTCCCCGTTCTTGTCCACCTTCAGCTCCAGCATCTTCTTTTCGGAAATGTAATCCGGAACCATGCGGCGAGCGGTGCACTTTGCGGAAAGCTTGGTCAGATAGTAATAAGGAGAATCCTCGTGGATGTTCTGCTCCTCCAAAACGTAGATCAGCTTGGGGAACGCGGGAGTGACGTAAACGCCGTCCTCGTTCTTGACGCCCTGATAACGTTGCAGAAGCGTTTCCTCAATGATAATGGCAAGGTCCTTCTTTTCCTGCTCGCTTCTTGCCTCACCAAGATACATGAACACGGTAACGAAGGGAGCCTGACCGTTGGTGGTCAGAAGGGTGACGACCTGATACTGAATGGTCTGTACACCGCGGCTGATCTCCTCGCGCAGACGCTTTTCCACGATCTTGCTCATCTGCTCCTCGGTCAAGGTTACACCGGTAACCTCCATTTCCTCCTTGAGGGAACGGGTGATCTTTTCACGGCTGACCTGCACAAAGGGTGCCAGATGCGTCAGAGAAATGCTCTGTCCGCCGTATTGGTTACTTGCAACCTGTGCAATGATCTGCGTTGCGATGTTGCAGGCAGTGGAGAAGCTGTGCGGACGCTCGATCATCGTACCGGAGATGACAGTACCGTTCTGAAGCATGTCCTCCAGGTTGACCAGGTCACAGTTGTGCATGTGCTGTGCGTAGTAGTCGGCATCGTGGAAATGGATAATTCCCTCCTCATGTGCCTGCACGATCTCCTCGGGCAGGAGCAAGCGAGTGGTGATATCGCGGCTGACCTCACCTGCCATGTAGTCACGCTGTACGCTGTTGACGGTGGGGTTCTTGTTTGCGTTCTCCTGCTTTGCCTCCTCGTTGCAGCACTCGATCAAGCTCAGGATCTTTTCGTCGGTGGTATTGGAGCGACGAACGAGCGCACGGGTGTAGCGATAGGTAATATACTTTTTGGCAACCTCGTATGCGCCGTGTGCCATAATCTGGGACTCGACCAAGTCCTGGATCTCCTCCACTCCGGGAGCACGGTTCATACGAATGCAGCTCAATTCCACTGCCTCAGCAATGCGCTTGATCTGCATGGGGGTCATACGAGCATCTTCTTCAACAGCCTCATTTGCCTTGGTAATTGCAGTAATAATTTTACTGATATCAAAGGTGACTTCCGAGCTGTTTCTTTTAATAACCTTCATTGTCTCCTCCTTTTTTGTTCAAACTTCACAAATATAAACGAGCAAATTCGACATTTTACACAATGCCGTTTGCTGTAGGGCGAAATGTGCACCATTATTATACCATATTTTGTGGTTTTGTCAAGAGGAAATCACAATATTTTGTGTTTTTATTTTGTTATTTTTTAGACAATCTCTGCATGGTCAAGCGGATCGCCTCGCGCGCGGATTGCGGATCGTCGACGTTGAAAACGGCTTGCTCCATGGGACAAAGCCCATCGCCCCGACGATTGATGATGGCGTCGGTCAAGGTACCGAACGACACAGCGATCCCGTTTTCTTCTAAAAGTCTGCGCGCCGTCTCTGTCATAACTTCACCGTGTACGGCGCACACGTGCGCCAGGATAAACAGCATTGCCGCCGCCTTGCCCACAATACGATCGGCGGCACAAAACCCATCCAGTCTTGTGCCGCTGTCGAGAAAGCGCATCATGGGAGCAATTCCCTTCTCTTCACTTGTGTACTGCTCGTCATTGCGACAGAGCACGCAGGTGTAGGTGGAATCGGGAGCGAGCAAAAGTGCTTTTGCCTTTTCCAAGTCTTTCATATACGATCTTCCTTTATTATATAGATATCAAATCGTTTCGTCCGTAGTCTCCTTGACGTCCTTGATCTCCTTCAGATCATACGGCGTGGTCTGATATACGAAATAGTTGAGCCAGTTGGAATACAGCAGATTTGCCGAGGAGCGCCAAGTGGAAAGCGGTTCCTTGGTGGGATCGTCACCCGGGAAATAATTCTTCGGGATCTCGATCGGCTTCCCTGCCGCCACGTCACGGCAATACTCCTTGTTCAGCGTTCCGGGATCATACTCGGGATGACCCGTAATAAAGATCTGTCTGCCTTTTTTGGTAGAAAGTGCAAACACGCCCGCCTCCTCGGAGGAGGCAAGGATCTTCAACCCGGGCACCTTTTCCAGATCGGCACGGTCAATGGTGGTATGACGCGAGTGAGGGATCATAAACACGTCGTCAAAGCCACGGAAGAGCATGGATCTCTTGTAATCGGCAACGTGCGGAAACACGCCGAACATTTTCTTGTCAAGCTCCTTTTTCTGCACCCCAAAATGGTGATACAGCCCCGCCTGAGCCCCCCAGCAGATGTGGAAGGTGCTGTGGACGTGCGTGGTGCTCCAATCCATGATCTCGCACAGCTCGTCCCAGTATTCCACCTCTTCAAAGGGCAACATCTCCACAGGTGCTCCCGTGATGATTAGACCGTCATAGTATTTATCCTTGACCTGATCAAAGGTGGTATAAAAAGCAAGCAGATGCTCCTCGGAGGTGTTTTTGGACTTGTGTGAACGCGTATGCATCAGCGTCAGCTCCACCTGCAAGGGAGTGTTTCCCAAAAGACGGGAAAGCTGTGTTTCGGTATCGATCTTTGTCGGCATCAGATTCAAAAGAAGGATCTGCAGCGGACGAATATCCTGCGACACAGCACGCGCGTCGGTCATCACGAATATATTTTCCTCGGCAAGCGTTTTTGTTGCGGGCAATTCGTTCGGAATTTTAATCGGCATGTTTCGGTACGACTCCTTTTAATATAATGGTAGGTTGGAGGATTTCCCTTTTGGGGTTCAGATGCTTTCCAGAGCCTGCTTGAGGTCTGCGATCAGATCCTCAGCATTCTCCAAGCCGCAGGAATAGCGCACGAGGTCACCCGATACGCCGGCAGCCAGCAGCTCCTCGTCGTTCATCTGGCGGTGGGTTGCGCTTGCGGGATGCAGGCAGCAGGTGCGCGCGTCTGCTACGTGCGTTTCGATTGCGGCAAGCTTAAGATGCTTCATAAACTTCTCGGCAGCAGCTCTGCCCCCCTTGACACCAAAGCTGACAACGCCGCAGGTGCCCTTGGGCATATACTTTTGAGCAAGGTCATAGTACTTATCTCCCTCAAGACCTGCGTAAGTCACCCAAGTGACGTTGGGATGGGACTTGAGGAAGGTTGCCACCGCAAGACCGTTCGCGCAGTGACGCTCCATACGCACGTGCAGGCTCTCAAGACCGAGGTTGAGCAAGAACGCGCTCTGGGGTGCGGGAGTGGAGCCAAAGTCACGCATCAGCTGTGCGGTCGCCTTGGTGATAAACGCGCCGCCCAAACCGAATTTTTCGGCGTAGACGATGCCGTGGTAGCTATCGTCGGGAGTGCACAGTCCGGGGAATTTTTCCTTTTGTGCCATCCAATCGAACTTGCCCGAATCCACGATACAACCGCCGACAGCCGCACCGTGACCGTCCATATACTTGGTGGTAGAGTGCGTAACGATGTCCGCGCCCCACTCAAAGGGACGGCAGTTGACGGGAGTTGCAAAGGTATTGTCAATGATCAGCGGTACGCCGTGCGCGTGTGCCGCCTTTGCGAATTTTTCAATGTCGAGCACGGTCAAGGCGGGGTTTGCGATGGTCTCGCCAAATACTGCCTTGGTGTTGGGCTTGAACGCCGCCTCCAGCTCCTCTGCGGTGCAATCGGGAGAGACGAAGGTGAAATCAATGCCCATCTTCTTCATGGTTACGGCAAACAGATTGAAGGTGCCGCCGTAAATGGTAGAGGAAGAAACAACGTGGTCACCGCAGTTGGCAATATTAAAGACCGCGTAAAAGTTTGCAGCCTGACCCGAGGAGGTCAGCATTGCCGCGCTTCCTCCCTCCAATTCGCAGATCTTTGCCGCCACGGTATCGCACGTAGGATTTTGCAGACGGGAGTAGAAGTATCCCGATGCCTCCAGGTCAAACAGCTTTGCCATATCCTCGCTGGTATCATAGTGGAAGGTCGTGCTCTGCACGATCGGGATCTGGCGAGGCTCACCGTTGCCGGGCGTATAGCCGCCCTGCACGCATTTGGTTTCAATTTTGTAGTTGCTCATATCTTTGGTTCCCTTTCATTGGAAATATTCTCTTTAAAGTATCTCAGCCATATCGTAAATGAGGCGCTCAGTCTTTTCCCAGCCGAGGCATGGGTCTGTAATGGACTTTCCGTAGATCTCCTCAGGACCGATCTTTTGTGCGCCGTCCTCAATGTAGCTCTCGATCATCAGCCCCTTAACCAGCCGCTTGACGTCGTTAGAATGGCGGCAAGCGTGCAGGACCTCCTTGGCAATGCGCACTTGCTCCAGGCATTGTTTGCCGGAGTTTGCATGGTTGGTATCTACGATCACGGCAGGATTCTGCAGTCCGCTCTTCTCATAGGTCTGTGCCAAGTGGATCAGATCCTCATAGTGATAGTTCGGTGAGCTTTGTCCCTTGGTATCCACGTAACCGCGCAGGATCGCGTGCGCATAGGGGTTGCCCATGCTCTTGACCTCCCAACCGCGGTAGAGGAACATGTGCGAATGCTGTGCCGCCGTGATAGAATTCATCATCACGCTCAAATCTCCGCAGGTCGGGTTCTTCATACCGACGGGAATATCCAAGCCACTGGCGGTCAGGCGGTGCTGCTGGTTCTCCACCGAGCGCGCACCGACTGCAACGTAGGTCAACAGGTCGGAAAGATAGCGGTGATTTTCGGGATACAGCATCTCATCCGCACAGCCAAAGCCGGTTTCTGCCAATGCGCGCAGGTGCAAACGGCGAATGGCAATGATGCCTTTGAGCAGATCGGGATCGGCGTTCGGGTTGGGCTGGTGCAGCATGCCCTTGTAACCGTCGCCCGTGGTACGGGGCTTGTTGGTGTAGATACGGGGAACGATCAGAATTTTATCGGCAACCTTATCCTGCACCGTACGCAGACGGGAAATATAATCCAATACGGAATCTTCATTGTCCGCAGAGCAAGGACCGATTACAAGTACAAACTTATCGGACTTGCCGGAAAAAACGTCCTTGAGTGCATTGACGCACGCATCACGGCGCGCCTTCAACTCGGGGGATACGGGATATTGCTCCTTGATCTCCTGAGGGATGGGGAGCTTACGGTAAAATTGCATGTTCATAACGTTGGGTTCCTTTCGGGTTATCTAAGAATAAAAATATTATAAAATCAATCAATTCTTTGGCTTATCAAACAGCGTACGCCGCGCGGTGGCACGCTTCATCACGTCTCGCATTCCATCGCTATCCCCGTTTTTCAGCATTTGGCGAAAACGGTCAAATTCATCGGCAAATGCATCCATCTGCTCCAAAAGAGCGTCGCGGTTGAGCATAAACAGCTCCGACCACATCACGTCGTTGATCTTTGCAATGCGCGTCAGATCGCGGAAGGAGTCGCCGCTGTACTGCTCCATCATGGGTGTTTCGTTGCAGGTCATCAGCGTCACGGCAATACAGTGCGTCAACTGAGAAAGAAAGGCGATCATACGGTCGTGCTCCTCTGGAGAGAGCTGTGAAATGCGCGCAAAGCCAAGCACCTCGCCAATCTCACGGCAAACGGCAATCGCCTCCGATGAATTTCGCTCGGTGGGAGTGATGATAAAGTTTGCGCCTTGGAATACGCGATCGTCGCTGTACTCCACTCCACTGCTCTCACGCCCTGCCATCGGGTGTGCCGCAATGAATTCTACGTCCGGGCGCAGCATTTCCTGCACCGTACTCACAATACTGCCCTTGACACCCGTCACGTCTGTGATCAGCGTTCCGGGACGGAACAAATGCTGATACTGCCCGACCCAATCCACAAAGATGTGTGGGTAGAGAGCAAAAATGATGAGATCTGCTTGCTGTACCAAGGCAGGCTCTACCTCGGTTGACCCTTCACGGATCATACCGTTTGCAAGCGCGTAATCAATGTCCTTTTGATTTTTGGTAATGCAACGGACGCAATATCCTTTTTTGGAAAGTGCGCGAGCGTAGCTTCCGCCCATGACGCCAAGTCCTATGATGAGAATATTGCAATCGTTTTTTAAGGTATTCATATCGGTTTTGGATCCTTCATACTGGGATGATCAATATTTCCATTCCACACCAATGGTGCGAATGCGTTCAAAAAAGTCGGGAAAGCTCTTGCGCGATGCCTCCGCCCCCTCAATCACGCCACCGGTCAACGTGCACAACACCGCCAAAGCCATTACGATACGGTGATCGTTGTGTCCGCACAAAACATCGGTGGGGGCATGAAAGGCGGTGGGCTCAACAATGACCTCGTCGGAGAGCACCTGCACGGTGACTCCAAACTTGCGTAGCTCCTGCGCCATGGTCTCGGCACGGTCGCTCTCCTTGATCTTCAAGCGTTTGGTATGAATAAATCTGCCGCCCTTTTGCGCCGCCGCAACGGCAAACAGAATGGGAGCAAGATCGGGGCAATCCTCAAGAGAGATAACGGCGTTTTCCTTTTTCAGCTGCTCGAAGCAATCGCGATAGACACGGTCACCCTGCAAAGAATCAGGATCAAGCCCCTCCACGGTGACGTTTCCTCCAAAGAGGTTGAACGCCTCCAGAAATGCGGCATTGGAATAATCCCCCTCTACGGTAGCGTCGCGCGCCTGCATCTCAACTCCCCCATTGATGGCAAGTGTGTACTCGTCCGTCCATTTGACGTCAGCTCCGAACGCCTGCAGCGCCGCAACCGTCAAAAGAATATAAGAGCGGCTCTCGACGGGAGGCAGAATGCGCAACACGCTCGCGCCCCCACATTTTGTTAAGGCAAACAACATGCCGCTGACAAATTGACTACTCACGTTTCCGGGAAGCTCATAAGCACCGGCACACAAGGGTCCCCTTACGGTAATGCCCTGCTCGTTTTGTAAAAAATACAAGCCGTGGCGAACACAAAGCTCCTCGTACACCGTCATGGGGCGGCGCAGCAGCGAGGAGGCACCTACAAGCGTAACTTCTCTTCCCGAAAGCAACGCGATGGGAAGCATAAAGCGCATGGTACTGCCGCTTTCACGGCAAGGTAAGATCAATTCATTTCCCTGCGGCAGGGAAAGCTCCATGCCGTGCACTGTGACGTTCTCTCCACTCCATTGACAATCTGCGCCAAGCACACGCAGACAATCCACCGTAGCCAAAACGTCCTCGCATTTGGAAACCCCCGACAGATGGCTGACTCCATTTGAAAGTGCGGCAGAGATGAGAAGTCGGTGCGCCATGCTTTTGGATGGCGGCGCACTCACGCGTCCCTCGGCGTGCGACGGAAAGATCGTTACGTTCATGCGTCAGCTCCTTTTTGCAGCCATTCCGCCAGCAGATCAATCGCCTCAAGATATCCCTTGACGCCGTGCCCCGTGATGGTGGCAATGCAAGCTTCTCGAATATAGCTGATCTGACGGAACGCCTCGCGCTCCTCTACCTTGGAAATGTGTACCTCCACGGTGGGGATCTGCGTGGACTTGACCGCATCCAACAGCGCCACGCTGGTATGCGTATAAGCTCCGGGGTTAATGACGATGCCGTCTGCCCCTTCCCAATACGCCTCCTGGATCCAATCCACAAGCGCTCCCTCGTGGTTGGATTGATGACACACCACCTCGATTTTTTTCTCCTCGCAATGCGCGCGGATCATATCCAGAAGCTGTGCATAGGTGGTGCTTCCGTAATGTGCAGGCTCACGAATCCCTAAAAAATTGAGGTTCGGTCCATTGAGAACGTACAGCTTCATAATGCTTCAAAATCCTTTCTGATCAGTTGCGCCACGTCCTGCACGCTTCCCGCACCGTCAATGCGGCAATCGGCAGTTTTGTAATATCGCGCATAGCGCTCCTCGTAACGCTTTTTGATCGCCTCGGCAGAGGATGCCAGGGGGCGATCCTCCGTGGGCAACAGCATTGCAAGCGGACGGTCCAGAAAATACAGTCTTCCGTTGCGGCGAAGCTGTGTGACGTTTTCCTCACGCAGGATCGCGCCGCCACCCGTAGCAAGCACGATGCCGTTTTTTTGTGCCAATTCCTCACGCAAAACGCGTGATTCCAAATCGCGGAAGGCAACCTCTCCATCATTTGCAAAAATCTCGGGAATGGAACGTCCTGCCGCCTTGACGATCTCCTCGTCAAGATCAAAAAATTCTCTGTTCAACAGCTTAGCCAGGCACTTCCCCACGCTACTCTTTCCACTGGCGGGCATACCCGTGAGTACGACGTTCTCTTTTTGTCGCAGAACGCTGTGGTAAACCTCTTCAAGTGTTTGCTGTGAATAGGTGCAATCCAAAAAGATTTCGGATGCCTTGACCGCTTGTGCCACCAGCATATACAAGCCTCCCTCGGAAGGAATGCCCTTCTCCTTCGCATCCAGCACCAATTGCGGACGCAAGGGATTATAGATGGCGTCGATCAAGCCCTCAAGCCGCGGAAAGTCCGACACCTCAATGGGCTTTGCGTTTGGGTTGGGGAACATGCCGCAGGGTGTAGTGTTAATAACGAACTCCACGTCGGTATGATCCTTACGGAGCGTTTCATACGTAATGCACCCGTCCTTTTGAGAGCGGCTGACGCGCAAGATCTCCCGTGCGCCCATCGCACTCGCCACGGCTACCGCCGTACGAGAAGTGCCGCCCGTGCCAAGCACGGCAACCTTTTTGCCGCGAAGCTCACCGCCCACACGGCGGATCAAGGCGCTCATACCGAAAAAATCGGTATTGTAGCCGTAGAGCTTACCCTCTCGGTTGACGATCGTATTGACTGCGCCGATCTGCTTTGCCTGCTCGCTCATCCAACAAAGATGCGGAATGACGTCCTCTTTATAGGGAATGGTCACGTTGATGCCGCAAAAATCGCGCTTGCTCATAAAGGCATTCAGCGCGTCGCGTGCGACCTCATGGATCTCGTAAGGATTTTGTGACAGCAATCGGTGGATCTCCGCCGAAAAGCTGTGCCCCAAATGCTCCCCGATGCAACCGTATTTCATTTCGTGACCTCCAATCGTTTACCTCTTGTTTATTTTGGAAAATCCGTTCCGAAACGCAATGCCAGCAGATCACACAGCACCAACGCCGTAACACTGTCCACCACCACGCGAGCGCGGTGGATGATGGCAGGATCGTGACGCCCCTCCAATTTGACGGTCGCGTTTTGACCGTTTTCCAGATCTACGCTTTCCTGCTCTCGGTAAATGGAGGGAGTCGGCTTGACCGCACAGCGGAAAATAACGGGCATGCCGTTGGTGATACCGCCATTGATGCCACCGTTGTGATTGGTAACCGTTACGACCTTGCCGTTCTCAACGCGCAATCCGTCGTTTGCTTCACTGCCGCGCAGATCACAAAGTCCAAAGCCGTCGCCAAACTCTACGCCCTTGATGCCGGGAACCGAGAACAGCGCGTGTGCAAGCACGCTTTCCACCGTATCAAACCACGGCTCTCCTACGCCTGCAGGAAGACCGATCACCGCAGTCTCCAAAACACCGCCTACGCTGTCTCCCTCGCGCGCCGCCGCCTCGATCTCCTCCCTCATCCGCACAGCGGCAGAGGCATTGAGCACGGGGAATGCAAGATCCCCCAACGTTTCCAGATCGGCTTCATAGCTTGCAAATTCACGGTCGCAAATCGACGCCAATCGGCTGATGTGCGTACCGATAAGGATGCCGTTTTGGCGCAAAGCGCTGATGGCAATGGCACCCGCCGCGACCAATGCCGCGGTTACTCTGCCCGAAAAATGTCCGCCGCCACGATAGTCCTGATAACCGTGGTATTTGCACTCTGCGGTATAATCGGCATGCCCCGGGCGAGGCAGACCGCGTGTATAATCCTTACTGCGTGTGTTGGTATTGGGAATAAGGATGCAAAGCGGTGTTCCGGTCGTTTTGCCCTCAAACACACCGCTGACAATGCGGAACTCGTCCGCCTCGACACGCGCGGTGGAAATTTTCCCTTGCGGACGGCGCAGGGAAAGCTGATGCCGGATAAAATCCTCGTCTACGTGAAGTCCCGGTGCCAAGCCGTCCAGCACCGCACCGATCTCTTCGCCATGGCTCTCACCAAACAGCGTCAGCGCAACACTTTGTCCGAACGTATTCTTCATCGGTTATCCCCCTAACGTCATTCGAATTTGGTTCTTCCATTCCTCGATGGGCATTTTACGCATGATAAAGGAACCCGCCGCCTCTACGTACACCACCGAGATCGCATCCCCCTCGCACTTTTTGTCGTGCGATGCGGTTGCAAGCATTTGCTCCAGATCTCCCGCAATCACCGTGGGAAGTCCAAGCCCCTGCAACACGGGGATCAGTTGCGCACGCACGGAGTCGGAGCACATCGGCAGCATTCCAAGTGCCACGCACTCGCCGTGGTACAAACCGTGTAATTCTTGTGCCCCCTCGATACCGTGACCCAGCGTATGCCCAAAGTTAAGGATGCGGCGCAGTCCCGTTTCTTTCTCGTCCTGCTCAACAACCGCTTTTTTGATGCGGAGCGAGCGCTCGATGACCGTATCGATCTCACGCTCCCCTTGTCCCTTGACAAACAGATCAAACAGCTCGGCATCCGACGTAAGTGACATCTTGACCGCCTCGGCAAGTCCGTTTGCGATCTGTCTGCGAGGGAGTGTTGCAAGCACCTCGGGATCGATCAATACCGCACGCGGCTGATAAAACGCACCAACGATATTTTTAACGTTTTCCAGATTGATGGCAACCTTTCCCCCGATGGAAGAATCGACCTGAGAAAGCACCGTAGTGGGAACGTTGTAAAAGTCGATACCGCGCATGTAGGATGCCGCCGCAAAGCCTGCAAGATCACCAACCACGCCACCGCCTACGGCGACCACGCAATCACTGCGCGTAAAGCCCTTTTGCAAAAGGATCTTGCAAAGATGCTCCAGGGTGGCAAAGCTTTTGCTCCCCTCCCCTTGCGGTACGGTTACAACGTGCGCCTCACGACTTTGAGCCGCAATGCAAGCGGCATAGTCGGCAGGTACACCGTCATCGGTGACCACCAGCACGCGACGATTCAGAGAGAGCAACTCACCGGCACGCTTGAGCGCACCGCGCTCCAGATAAATATCATAACCGCCCGAGGGCAAATTCAAATGCATGACCATCGTTCTCTCTCCTTTCCGTTCAACCCTTAATATTCCCGTTAAAATAAGTTCCTGCCAGCTTTAAGCGATCGCAAAACAGGCTTAATTCGCGCATCATCCACTCGCCTGCCTCGGTATAAACGTCGCCCTCTGCCTCCACGTAAAAGTAATACTGCCACAGCAGCTCCTTCATCGGGCGGCTGCGCAGGGTGCGCATGTTAAAGCCAAAGCGACCAATAATGTCGACCGCCTTTGCAAGTGCACCCGCCTCGTTCTTTACGGTAAAGAGCAGAATAAAATGCTCCCCCATACGCTTGGAGTGACGCTTACTCTCCACACGGGAGAACGCGGCAAAGCGTGTGGTGTTACTGCGGCTGGCGTTGATATTGCGCTCCATGACCTCCAAGCCAAAGACCTCTGCCGCCTCCTCGCTGGCAATGGCAGCAACCGAACGGTCACCCTTTTCTGCCACGTAGCGAGCGGCAAGCGCAGTGTTGGAATACTCGGCGGTGCTCCAGCCCTGATTGCGGATATATTCGGCGCACTGCCCCAGCGCTTGCGGATGGCTGACCACCTCGCGAATATCCTCCTTGCGTGTTCCGGGAAGCACAAGCAAATCGTGCGACACCGCAAGATCCAGCATTTCGCTGACGTAAAGAGAACCCGAGAACATCAGGTCGGTCACCTGTCCAACCTCGCCGTTGTAGCTGTTTTCTACGGGAAGGACCGCCACGTCGCATTCACCGCTTTCGACCGAGCGATACGCCGATACGAAATCCTTATACGGAACACGCGTGGAATCGGGAAAGATCTTTCCTGCGGCGATGTGCGCAAACGCCCCCTCGGTACCGCAGTAAGCAACGCGCATGCCCTCCAAGAGGTGTTGCTGATATGCGCGAGAGATCGCCATATTCCCACGGATAAAGTTGACGTAGTAGGAGCGCAGGTTCTCATCCTCAACCAGCTTTGCGTTGTTCTGCACCACAAGCTCTTCTCTTGCGGCATCCAGAATGGGCAACGCATGCATTTTTTTATATTCGGCGACCTTTTCGGCTGCCTTCATGCGGCGAACGAACAGCTTCGCCATTTCGGCGTCCACCGCGTTGATCTCTTGTCTTGCCTCCTCTAAAAGAGAGGGCGTTTTTTCATTTTCTGCCATAGCTTTATTTCTCTGCCTGATAAGATTCTGCCAAACGCTTGAACGCAGGCAGTGATTTTTGAATCTGCTCGGTGGTCACGCAATAGGAAATGCGGACGTAACCGGGACAGCCGAAGCTGTCGCTTGGCACCAGGAGCAACTCATATTGCTTTGCTCTTTCGCAAAATGCGTTTGCATCCTCCTCAAGTGCCTTGACGAACAGATAAAACGCGCCGTCGGGCTTGACAGCCTCGTAGCCGTATTCGGTCAGCGCATCGTACAGCAGACGGCGATTGCGATCGTAGATCGAAATATCCGACGTCATTCCCAGCACCGACGGGATCATATACTGGAACAGCGCAGGTGCGCAGACAAAGCCAAGCGCTCTACCCGCTCCGCACACCGCCTGATATACGGCTACGGCGTCATCCGCCTGCGGAGAGACGAGGATATATCCAATGCGTTCACCGGGCAGAGAAAGAGATTTACTGAACGAATAGCAAACCAAGGTGTTGCGGTAGAAATGCGGCAGATACGGAACCTCTACGTCGCCGTATACAAGCTCGCGGTACGGCTCGTCCGCAATCAGATAGATCGGCGCACCGTTTGCCGCGGAAGCCTCCTCCAAAACCTTTGCAATCCCCTCGATGCTCTCGCGAGTGAGCACCGCTCCCGTAGGATTATTGGGAGAATTGACGATGATGGCGCGCGTCTTTTTGGTAATTGCCGCGCGGAGCGCCTCAAAATCGGGCTGAAAGGTTTTGGTGTTGCAAAGCACGGGAACCGCAACGGCACCCGTACGCTCCACGAACACGCGGTATTCCGGGAAGAAGGGTGCCAGAAGAATGACCTCGTCTCCCGCCTCCAGAAGTGCAGTGAGCGACACCGTAAGGGATGCCGCCGCACCGACGGTAAGATAGATGAGATCGGGATCTACCGTAGCCCCGTGTGTGCTTGCCACGTAATCGGCGATGGCACGTCTGACGCCCACATCGCCCTGCGCGCTGGTATATCCGTGCAAGGAGACGGCGTCACGCTCGCGCAAGAGCCCCACAAGAGTTTCATTGACCGCTTCGGGGGACGGTACACTGGGGTTACCGATGCTGAAATCGAACACGTTTTCGGCGCCGATCTCCGCTTTTCTCTTTTTTCCGTATTCAAACAATTCGCGAATAACCGAGCGGCAAGCGCCCAATCCTCTCATCTTCTCGTTTACCATAACTACCTCTTAAAAGAAAATTATAAAAAATATTATACACCTATATTATATATATGTCAAGTACTTTAATCAAAAAAACGTGCCCGATCGCATGAAAAAAGCACGAAAAGGTCTTCAAAAGCAAGACCTTTTCGTGCTTGAAAAATCGAATTAAAATTCTTTTCCGCTGTTGAGGAACTGCTGCAAATGCGCGTTTTGGGAGTTTCCGAAAATCTCTTCGGGAGTTCCCTGCGCCTCAATCACGCCGTCACGCATGTAAATGATACGATCGGAAACGTTACGCGCAAATTCCATTTCGTGTGTAACGATAACCATGGTTCTGCCCGTCTTTTTCAGATCCTTGATCACGCGCAAAACCTCCACCGTCAATTCCGGGTCAAGTGCCGAGGTCGGCTCGTCAAAGCAGAGCACGTCGGGCTCCAGTGCAAGTGCACGCGCAATTGCAACGCGCTGTTGCTGACCTCCCGAAAGCTGGAAGGGATACGCATTCACCTTTTCGGAGAGCCCTACCATATCCAAGAGCGCACACGCCTTTTCACGAATGCGGTTCAACTCCTCGTTCTTTGCCTGGGCGGGAACGGTTTTGTTTTTGATTCCCTCCTTGAGCTTAAGCTTTGGAGCCAACATAATATTATCGAGCACGGTGTATTGCGGAAACAGATTGAAGGACTGAAATACAAGTCCGAAATGCAGGCGTAAAGCACGGATGTTTTCGTCGGTATATTTGTCTTTTTCCTCAGAATCGAATACCGTATTGCCGTTTACCACAATTCTTCCGCTGTCCGGCACCTCAAGATAGTTGAGGCAACGCAGCAACGTCGTCTTTCCGCTACCGGAGGAACCGATGATGGTCAGAACCTCTCCCTTTTCCAATTCAAAGCCGATGCCCTTGAGAACATCGATCTTTCCAAAACTCTTTTTGATATTCTGAACTTCAAGTATTGCCATCTCTTCCCCCTCCTTACGTCTTGTAGTAGCCAAGCTTCTTTTCGAAATATCCGAACAGAAGCGAGAGGAGTCCTACGAAGATCAGATAGAACACCGCCGTGTAGAAGAGCGGCCACATAAGACCGTATGCCGCAAAATTCTGCGCCGCCTGGATGATCTCAACGACCATGATAACACGCGCAAGCGCCGTATCCTTGACCAGGGTGATAATTTCATTTGACATGGGGGGCAGAATGCGCTTGACGACCTGCATCAGAACGATCTTGAAAAAGATCTGCGACTTGGTCATACCAAGCACCTGACCTGCCTCGTACTGTCCTTTGGAAATGCTCTCGATACCGCCGCGGTAGATCTCGGAGAAATAGCACGCGTAGTTGATGACAAACGCGGCGATAACCGAGCCAAAGCGCGAAAAAAGCGGTGTTCCGAACATAAATCCCGGAACGTAGAAAACGATGATAACCTGAAGCATCAGCGGCACGCCGCGAATGATCCAGACGAATACCTTTGTAACGTAAGCGAGCGGCTTGAACTTGGACATAGATCCGAAAGAAATAACCAAACCCAAAGGAAGCGCTAACACAAGTGTTAGCGCAAAAATCAGGCATGTCTGTTCCAGTCCGTTCAGCAAGCTCAACGTAACTTCCCAAAAAAGCATGTTTATTTTCCTTTGTTAATGTAGCGAGTGCCGATTAATCGATGTTTTCGGTAACCTGGAGCACGTTCTCAAAGCCGTACTTCTTTGCAAGAGCTGCAAGAGTGCCGTCCTCTTCGAGCTGCTTGATAGCGGCATTGACCTTTGCGGTCAGCTCACTGCCCTTTCTGAAGCCGATTGCATAGATCTCGGAATCAAGCGTGATTGCATCAACGATTGCAAGGTCGGTGTAGTCGCCCTTACCGCAGATGTTCTGTGCAAGCACGATATCAACAACTGCGAACTGAACCGCACCGGACTTGACCTCGGTGAACGCATTGATCTGCGCGGTGGTCTTTACAACGTTTGCCTCATCGGTTACGCTCTTTGCGTAAGCCTCGCCTGCACTACCGCCCTCAACGCATGCCTTCTTGCCTGCGAGAGCTGCCTCGTCGGTGTAGGTAGCAAGATCGCTTGCCTTAACAACGATGCACTGCTGGTTGAGCATGTAGCCGTAAGAGAAATCAACCAGGTCGCTTCTCTTCACGCCGTTGTCGCTGGAGTTTGCGGTAAAGCCGTTCCAGATGCAATCGATTGCGCCGGAGTTGAGCTCATTGTACTTCTGCTCCCAAACGATTTCCTGGAATTCCACTTCCATACCAAGGATTTCGCCAACTGCCATTGCGAACTCGGACTCAAAGCCGGTCCAGTTGCCGTTGGCGTCTTTTTCGTTCATTTTTTCAAAAATGGTAACGCCGCAAACGAGCTTTTCCTTGCCGCAGGATGCAAACATTGCAACGCAGCCCAACATCATAATGAGGGCGAGAACGAGAGATGTGATTCTTTTCATGATAAAATCTCCTCAAATTTGTGATTTTTTTCGCACGAACTTTAGTGCTTTACTATTTTACCACGCTAAAGTTCTCTTGTCAAGTACTTTTTGAAATTTTATCAAAATGTTTTTCTAAAAAAAGAAAATGGGAGTGAATAGAAGCAAAAACGCATTCTCCACTCACTCCCATTTTAATCAAGAGAGATACTTTTTCAGATACTGTCCCGTATAGGAATTCTCGATTTGCGCGATCTCCTCGGGCGTTCCGGTTGCCACCACGGTGCCTCCTCTCTCTCCGCCCTCGGGACCGAGGTCGATGATGTGATCGGCACATTTGATGACGTCGAGGTTATGCTCGATGACCAGCACCGAGTTGCCGGTATCGCAAAGGCGCTGCAAAACCTCCAACAGCTTTGCCACGTCGGCGGTGTGAAGTCCCGTCGTCGGCTCGTCCAGAATATAAAAGGTTCTGCCCGTAGCGCGCTTGGAAAGCTCGGTGGCAAGCTTGACGCGCTGTGCCTCACCGCCCGAAATGGTGGTGGCAGGCTGACCGATCTTGATATATCCAAGTCCAACGTCGTACAGTGTTTGCAGCTTGCGCTCAATGGCAGGGAGTCCTTCAAAAAAGTGCAAGCCCTCCTCCACCGTCATATCTAACACCTCAAAAATATTCTTACCTTTATATTGCACGTCCAGCGTATCGCGGTTGTAGCGCTTTCCCTTACACACGTCGCAGGTGACGTACACGTCGGGCAAAAAGTGCATTTCGATCTTTTTGACACCGTCGCCCTCGCACGCCTCACAGCGACCGCCCTTGACGTTAAAGGAGAAGCGCCCCGGTCCAAATCCCTTTGCCTTGGCATCCTTGGTTTGCGCAAAGAGCGATCGGATATCGGTAAATAGCCCCGTATAAGTTGCAGGATTGGAGCTGGGCATGCGCCCGATGGGGCTTTGGTCAATGGCTATGACCTTATCCAGATGCTCAAGCCCCTCAATGCGCTCGTGCTTACCGGGATAGGTAATGGCGCGGTTGAGCTGATCCGCAAGCACGGGATGCAAAATGCCGTTGATCAGGGAGGATTTTCCGGATCCGGACACACCCGTGACGCAAACGAAGCAGCCGAGCGGAATTTCCACGTCAATATTTTTCAGATTATTGTGACGCGCACCGACGATCTTCAAGGCGTTTCCGTTCCCCTCCCTGCGCGACGTGGGTACGGAGATCTTCTCGCGGCGGGAAAGATACGCGCCGGTGATGGATTTGGGATTTTGCATGATCTGCTCGGGCGTTCCTGCCGCAACCACCTCACCGCCGTGGATACCCGCACCGGGACCGATGTCAAGGATATAGTCGGCATTCTCCATCGTTTCCTCGTCGTGCTCCACCACGATCACGGTGTTTCCGAGATCGCGCAGGCGCTTGAGGGTGGCAATGAGCTTGGAGTTATCCCGTTGATGCAAACCGATGCTCGGCTCGTCCAGAATATACAGCACGCCTACCAGTGAAGAGCCGATCTGCGTAGCAAGTCGGATGCGTTGTGCCTCACCGCCCGAAAGTGTGCCCGCCTTGCGAGAGAGCGTCAGGTAGTTCAGCCCCACGCTGACGAGAAATCCGAGTCGCGCGCGGATCTCCTTTAAGATCTCGGTGGCGATCTGCTGCTCGGTTTCGGTCAGTTCCAGCGCATTGACAAATTCCAACGCCTCTACGACCGACAGAGAGCACAGCTCGTGAATATTCTTGCCTCCCACCGTCACCGAAAGAGAGGTAGGAGAAAGGCGCTGTCCGCCGCATTCGGGGCATGCCGCCTCCTCGATAAACTGCGTATAGTATTCGTTTCCGTACATTTTCATACGGTTTTCTATCATGGGAACGATACCCTCAAATTTGGCAAGCTGGTGGTGATCCTCCTTGCCAAACCAGCGGTGCACCTCGTATCTTTCCTCCCCCGTGCCGTACAAAAGCATGCGGTACTGCTCGTCCGTAAACTCCTCGATGGGGGTTTGCATGGTAAAGCCAAAGCGCTTTCCCACAGCGGAAAAGAGCGGACCGTTCCAGCTCTCCTCCTCCAAGGATTTAAAGCCGTTTACGGCAATGGCACCCTCGGAGAGCGACAGCTTTTTATTTGGGATCAGGCGTTCCACGGCAATACGTTGCAAATCTCCAAGACCTGCGCAATGGGGACATGCACCCGTTGGATTGTTAAAGGAAAACATGCGCGGCTCCAATTCGCCAAAGGAGATGCCATGCTCCTCGCAGGCATAGTTCTGTGAAAACTCCAGCTCACGCACCTCCCCGTCGTCACGCGGAACGGTAACAACGCTTACGTGCCCCTCGGCGGCACCCAAGGCATTCTCGACCGAGTCGGAAAGACGTGACTCGATTCCCTCGCGCATCACGAGGCGGTCAACCACCACGTCTATGCTGTGCTTTTTGTTTTTGTCAAGCTTGATCTCCTCGGAAAGATCGTACATATTTCCATCTACGCGCACGCGCACGTAGCCGCGCTTGCGCGCGTCGGCAAACACCTTTTCGTGCATGCCCTTTTGCGCCCGAACCACGGGAGCCAGCACCATAAAACGCTCTCCTTCGGGAAAGGTCATGATGCGATCGATGATCTGATCCACCGTTTGCTGACGGATCTCCTTGCCGCAAACGGGACAGTGCGGAATGCCGATCCGCGCGTACAAAAGGCGCAGATAATCGTAAATTTCGGTCACCGTTCCCACCGTGGAGCGCGGATTTCGGGAGGTGGTCTTCTGATCGATGGAGATCGAGGGAGAAAGCCCCTCGATGGAGTCGATATCCGGCTTGTCCAATTGCCCCAGGAACATACGGGCATAGGAAGAAAGAGACTCCACAAAGCGGCGGTGTCCCTCGGCGTATACGGTATCAAACGCCAACGAGGACTTTCCCGAGCCGGAAAGCCCTGTGATGATGACGAGCTGATCGCGTGGGATCTCCACGTCGATGTTTTTGAGATTGTGTACCCGCACACCGCGGATGCTGATTTGATTGGGCATAAAGAACTCCTGTTCTGTAAAATTCAAGGCTCGCGTTTGATGTAATCGGAATCAAACACGTATAAATTTCCGTAGCTCCAATTGTAGGAGCTTGCGTTGTGACGGTCAAAGGTGATCCACGCGTACCTGCGCCTGCCGCCAACCGGCAGCAGCATCACGCTACCCCAGCCGCGAAAGCCGCCGTCGTCGTAGTCGCATTGCAACCGCTCGTGCGTGGAAAAATCCTCCAATGGATAAACGTCGTATCGCGCGCGGCTTCCAAAATCCGAGCCGCATACAAAGCAATAACCATCCTCGGTCTTGACAAACAGACCACCCGTTTTTTCACCCGTGGGCGTACGATCCGCAAAGGTAAATCCGTCAAACGGATCATCCGAAACAAAGTGATAATAGTGATATCCCGTTTGCGGCTCAACGCGACAAATTGCCAAATGCCACTTCCCGTTGCAGTAGAGCAGATCGGGATCCTCGTCCCCTTCTACCCCGACAAAATCCGTCAAGGAGGCGTTGGCAACAGGCTCCATCGGGCGCACGTCAATGACCTGCACGCCAAAGCGCGGATCCTCGTGCGAAACACCGCGCGCCAACACGTGGCCATGGGAAAAGGAGCACATCCAGATCAGCCAACGCGCGCTGTTACGGTCGTAAATGACCGAGGATGCCACGTCGGAGCACCATTCCCCATCACCCACGTCAAAAAAGAGCGCGCCCTCCATGCGAAAATCGCACAGTGTCGGATTCCATGAGATAACAGATTGATACATTTCTGCCTCGGTACGGGAGGAAACGGTCAAAAAAACTCTGCCTCCCTCCATCAGCGGCGTGCCGTCCTCGTAGCGGATGGGCTTGATGTCTGCGTGACTGATTCCACCGCAAAGATACCACTCCACACCCGAAAGCGCACATCTGCCGCCGGCTTGCAGCTCTGTCTGCATCAAAACGGAGGAGTGCTCAAAGACACTCTCCTTGCGGTAGATGAGCATCGTTTTCAGCGGTACGTCACCAAGAAGTGTGTGATTCAAATACAAACTGATGCCGCCCGTGCGGAACGTGACCGCAAAAACGGCGTTTTTTTGCACCCGTGCTTCAAATTCGACCTGTTTTTCGGAGCATAAGACCATTGCCCGATCCTCTTGCAATACAACCGAAATCTCGCCGCCGTCACCGCAAAGAAGGAGTCCAACCGAAGCTCCCTTTAGCGTATCAATCGTAAATTCGTACGTGTTCCAAGGAAAAAAGCTTCCCAACAAGCGGCAGACCGAACCACCGCTCGATGAACCGACAACGTATTTTCCGTCTGCAACGCGCTCCTTGACGTCCCCCGCAAGGCGGAGAACGGGATAAGGATCGCCTCTTTGATCATCCACCCAATTCTTAAAAAAATCCATATGCCCCATATTCAGGCGCAAACTGCGGTACGGATTGATCGAAAAGCGGCGTCGGAACTTGATCTCATGAAGCTTCATACGCTTTCTTCTCCCCCAAAAAATCATCGATGGCGCGGCGCATCGATCTTGCCCTCGCGCAGTTTTTTGATCTCGTCGCGCAAAAAGGCTGCTTTTTCAAATTCAAGATGCTGCGCCGCCTGCTTCATCTCCACCGTCATTTCGGCAATCAGCTTCTCGCGTTCGGTCTTACTCAGCTTGCGGTCCGTCTGCAAAGAAAGACCCGAACGGCGCTTGCCGTTCTTTTCCTCTGTGGTGCCCACCTCAATCACGTCGCGCACGCCCTTGACGATGGTTTTGGGCACGATACCGTGCTTTTGGTTGTATGCGTTCTGGATCTCGCGGCGGCGGTTGGTTTCCAAAATTGCCGCATGCATCGATTTAGTAACGCTGTCCGCGTACATAATGACCTTTCCGTCCGCGTTTCGTGCCGCACGTCCAATGGTCTGGACCAGGGAGCGCTCCGCACGCAAAAAGCCCTCTTTGTCGGCGTCAAGGATCGCAACCAGCGACACCTCGGGAATGTCCAAGCCCTCACGCAAGAGGTTGATACCGACCAGCACGTCAAATACGCCAAGGCGCAGATCGCGTATGATCTCCATACGCTCCATGGTATCCACGTTAAAGTGAATGTAGCGCACCTTGATGTCGTTGTTCTCAAAATATTCGGTCAGATCCTCCGCCATTTTTTTGGTCAGCGTCGTGACAAGCACACGCTCTCCCTTTTGCGCACGGAGGCGGATCTCCCCCATCAGATCGTCCACCTGTCCCTCAATCGGGCGCACCTCGACCTCGGGATCCAGCAGCCCCGTAGGACGAATGATCTGCTCCACCACGCGCTCGGAATGCTCGTTTTCATAGTCGCCGGGCGTGGCGCTGACAAATACCGCCTGCTGAATGCTCTGCTCAAATTCATCAAAAAAGAGCGGACGGTTATCATAAGCCGAGGGCAAACGGAAGCCGTAGTCCACCAAATTCTTTTTTCTTGCCGTGTCACCGCCGCTCATGCCGCGCACCTGCGGCACCGTGACGTGCGACTCGTCAATGAACATAATATAATCCTCTGGGAAATAGTCCAACAGCGTAAACGGCGTTGCACCCTTTTCCCTCCCCGCAAGCACGCGCGAGTAGTTTTCCACGCCCGAGCAAAAGCCGATCTCACGCAGCATTTCCAAATCGTATTTGACACGTTCACGAATACGTTGCGCCTCAATCAGCTTGTTTTCGGACTCAAAAAACGCAACACGTTCGATCATTTCGCGCTCGATCTCGGCAAGTGCCGCCTCACGCTTTTCATCCGATACGGCATAGTGCGTGGCAGGATAGATCGCCGCGTAGGAAAGCAGACGCTTCAGCTCCCCCGTAACGATGTTGATCTCCGATACGCGGTCGATCTCGTCTCCAAAGAATTCCACGCGCAGGGCGCTGTCGTTCATGTTTGCGGGAATGATCTCCACCGTGTCGCCGTTGACGCGAAAGCAATCGCGCTTCAGTTCCATATCATTGCGGCTGTAGCTGTTGGCAACCAGCTTACGGATAAAAATATCTCTACCAATGGGCATACCGGGGCGAATGGCAAGCACAAGCCCTTGGTACTCACTCGGGTCACCCAAGGAGTAAATGCAGGACACCGACGCCACGATAATGACGTCACGTCGCTCAAAAAGCGCACTTGTGGCGCTGTGGCGCAGGCGATCGATCTCGTCATTGATCAAGGCGTCCTTTTCGATATACATATCCTTGCCCGGAATGTACGCCTCGGGCTGATAATAGTCATAATAGGATACGAAATACTCCACGGCAGCATCCGGAAAAAACTCGCGCATTTCGGAGCACACCTGCGACGCAAGCGTTTTGTTCGGCTCCAGGATCAAGGTAGGACGATTGGTGCGTGCAATGACGTTTGCCATGGTAAAGGTCTTACCGGAGCCGGTAACGCCAAGGAGCGTTTGCATCCGCTCACCGCGCAAAAGCCCCTCGGTCAATTGCTCGATTGCCTCGGGCTGATCTCCCGTTGGAGAATATTCACTTTTGAGGACAAAGGGTTTTGCGTTCATACGTTCTCCTAAAAATTCATTATGTAGATTATTTTTTTGCGATTTTCGACTGTTCCTTCAGTTGGCGTATCAATTTTCGTCTTTTGCTACGCACGCAACTGTTCGCTATAAACCAACCGATGTGAACTGCAATAAAATACACCACAAAGTTAATAAGGGCATCGCTCAAAGCATCCATAGGCTTCATTCCCTTTTGAATTTTGACAAGGAATGATACCGTTAGTATTGCAAGTAAAACGGCAGAGCAAAAAAGCATCCAACGCAGGTGATATCTGAGGTCTTCACCATTAAAAATGCCAAAAAGCTTTTGCCACCAACGCATTTCCTCAAACTGCTCGCAAAGTGCATTCCAGTCGCTCCCGTCGGTTTGAGAAATGCCATCCACGTAACAGTCGACCTCAACGAAATTGGAATGAGTGCCATGCAAGGATTTTGAAATTTTAGCAACCAATGTGAACTGATGACCTTCTCTTTCAAAGCCATATACCCAATGATAGTGATTCCATTTCATCACACCTTCATCAATGAGTTCATCATTTACGTCCAGCGAAAATATCATCCGCGGCGAAAAAGAACCTTCCCAATCACTCCAATACAAGTTGATGAGGTATTCTTTGCCGTCTTTCTCAATTTCAATTTTTTTGCCGTTCATTTCCCACTCTCCTTCCTTCTCAATAAGACATCACAGATCAAAACTTTCTCGCATTTTACAGTATACCACATTTTTTGCATCAAGTAAAGACTTTTTCAAGATTTTTCGCATCTGCCTTTCATTCTGTGTGACGCAAAATCCGAAAAACGCGGCAATGGCGCTAAAAAAGCGAAAAAAGATTTTAAAATAAGCAACTTTTTTTCAAAAAGGTATGGAAATCGGGAGAAAAGTGTGCTATAATAAAGTAATAATTGTAAGAATATGTTTTGTGCCCCGTTTGAAAGGATTTTGGAATGCCCTCTTATATCGAAAAAGCAGAACCCGTTACGCTTCCCGTCATCGCCCTGCGCGGTACGGTGGCGTTTCCCCTGATCACCGTAAACTTTGAAGCAGGTGACGAAAATGCCTCTGCCGCCGCCAAAGCCGCGGCTGCGGGAACCTCCTTTTTGTTCCTGACCTCATACAAAGAATATCAAACCGACGACCCCGAGGAGGAATTTCCCTTCTATCACGTGGGAACCGTTGTTCGCATCAAGCAGATGATCCGCACCCCCGAGGGACAGACCCGCATCGTTGCCGAGGGCTTGGTGCGTGCCTCCGTTGTCCGTTACCGCAAAAACCTCGGCTACACCGAGGCAGATCTGATCTGCAAGCATATCTCCATGCCCGATCTTGGCGGTGTACGCGGTGAGGCTGCCGTGCACGAAATGATCCGCACGGTGGAAAAGAATCTCAGTCTGCTCCCTGCCGACACCAACGACATGATGAATGCGCTGCGCCACATCGACGATCCCGGCGCGCTTGCCGACTTTATCGCGGCAAACGTTTTGGTTCGCCCCATCGACAAGCAAGCCGTATTGGAGTGCTTTGATCCCCTGAAGCGCGCGGAGATCCTTTTGGAGATCCTGCAGGAGGAGGCAGTGGTTATGGAGGAGGAATCCCTCATCCGCCGCCGCGTCAATGCGCGTATGAACCGCAACCAAAAGGAATATTACCTGCGCGAGCAGATCAAGGTGATACAGGATGAGCTTGGTGAGGGCGACGACGTTGCCGAATTTGCCGAGCGGATCAAAGAAGCAAAGCTCCCCCCCGAGGTGGAAGCCAAGCTGACCAAGGAAAACGACCGCCTTGCAAAAACGCCCTTCGGCTCTGCCGAATCCACCGTTCTTGCAAACTATCTGGATACCTGCCTCTCCATTCCGTGGAGCAAGACCACTAAGGATCGCGTCAGCTTTACCGCCGTACAAAAGGTACTGGACGCCGATCACAACGGTCTTGAAAAGGTCAAGGAGCGCATTGTGGAATACATTGCCGCAAAGCAGCTCAGCCCCGAATTGAACAATCAGATCCTTTGCCTGGTCGGCCCTCCCGGTGTGGGCAAGACCTCGATCGCGTCCTCCATTGCCAAGGCAATGAACCGCAAGTACGTGCGCATCTCCCTGGGCGGCGTGCGTGACGAGGCGGACATTCGCGGTCACCGCAAGACCTATATCGGCGCAATGCCCGGGCGCATCATTGCCGCCATTACGCAGGCAGAGGTCCGCAATCCTCTGATCCTGCTGGACGAGATCGACAAGCTCACGCGCGATACGCACGGAGATCCCACCTCCGCGCTTCTTGAGGTGCTGGACGGTGAGCAGAACAAGACCTTCCGCGATCATTTCGTGGAGCTTCCCTTCGATCTTTCCGATTGTATGTTCATCGCAACCGCAAACTCTCTGGAGAACGTTCCAAAGCCTTTGCTTGACCGTATGGAGATCATCGAGCTTTCCATTTACACCAAGCGCGAGAAGATGGACATCGCCAAGGATCACCTCATTCCCAAGCAGCTCAAGCGTCATGGGCTCAACCGCCGCATGCTCAAGATCACCGACGGCGCGCTGATTGAGATCATTGACTACTATACACGCGAGGCGGGCGTTCGTAATTTGGAACGCACCATCGCAACCCTTTGCCGCAAGGCAGGCAAAAAAATGCTGGCGGAAAACGTCAAGAGCGTTTCTGTTGACACTCCCGACGTCAAAACTTTCCTTGGTGCAAGAAAGATCCTGCCCGAGCAGATCGACGCCGAAAACGAGGTCGGATGCGTCAACGGGCTTGCCTACACCGAGCTCGGCGGAAGCCTGCTCAAGGTCGAGGTCGCCGTGCTGGACGGCACGGGCAAGATCGAGACCACCGGCTCTCTTGGTGACGTAATGAAGGAGTCCGCGCAAATCGCGGTCAGCTACGTTCGCTCCATTGCCAAGGAATACGGCATTCCCACCGATTTTTACAAGACCAAGGATATTCACATCCATTTCCCCGAAGGCGCGGTTCCAAAGGACGGTCCCTCTGCGGGTGTGACGATGGTCACGGCATTGGTCAGCGCCTTGACGGGAAGAGCCGTCAGACGCGACGTTGCCATGACGGGCGAGATCAGCCTGCGCGGTCACGTGCTTGCCATTGGCGGACTCAAGGAAAAAACCATGGCAGCCTACAACGCGGGCGTAAAGACCGTGTTGATCCCCGATGAAAATTTGCGCGACCTGGAAGAGATTGATCCCCTGGCGCGTGAAAATCTGCACTTTATCCCCTGCCGTCGCGCGTGCGAGGTGCTCAAAGAAGCATTGGTTCCTGCAAAGCCCGAGATCACGGCAGAGGCGGAAAAAAGCAATGACGCGGTTGCGGCATCCAAATTCATTCCCACACCCGTGGGACAGCCGCAGATCCGCTTTTCGGAAAAGTAATTTTTGAAAGGAGCCTTTCGATGGCGCTCAATCTCAATAAGACAGAGCTGCGCATCAGCGCGGGACTGCCAAAGCAATTTCCCAAGGACGCCATGGTGCAGATCGCCTTTTCGGGCAGATCCAACGTTGGCAAAAGCTCCTTGATCAATTCCCTGCTTGGGCGCAAGTCGCTCGCGCGCGTCAGCTCCTCCCCCGGAAAGACGATTACCATCAATTTTTACGACGTTGACAAAACCCTGTTTTTGGTGGATCTGCCCGGCTACGGCTTTGCAAAGCGCGCCCCGGGCGACAAGGCACAGTGGTCGGCGCTGACCGACGGCTACTTTACGCAGAACCCCAACGTGGATCTGCTCAAGCTGGTGGTTCAGCTGATCGACAGCCGCGTCGGCCCCACGGCAGACGACGAAATGATGCTCTCCTATCTGCGCCAGGCGGGTATCCCCTTTGTGGTGGTTGCCACCAAGTGCGATAAGCTCAACGCCACCGAGCGTAAAAAATCCGAGGAGATGCTCAAAGCACATCCCAACATCCCCACCGATACCCCCATCGTGTTTTACTCATCCTTGAAGGGGAACGGAAAAGCAGAGCTGTGGAAGCTCATTGCCGACTTCACGGATATCAAGCTGTAAATCACAAAGAAAGTGAGAATCCCTTTTTAAATGTTATTCGAAATTCTTGCAGGAGGAGATTTTCGCTCCATCCTCATCTCTCTGCTGTTCAGCATGCCCATCATCCTCTTCGCACTCTCGTTTCACGAGACGGCACACGGGTACGTGGCATGGAAATGCGGTGACAATACCGCGTACAATCTCGGACGCCTGACCCTCAATCCCCTGCGTCATATCGATCCGTTCGGATTTTTCAGCATGCTGATCTTTGGCTTCGGTTGGGCAAAACCCGTGCCGATCAACACACGCAATTTTCGCAATCCCAAGCGCGGTATGGTCCTCTCTGCCCTGGCAGGCCCCGCCGCAAACGCACTGCTCGGCATCATCGGCGCGGCGCTGTTCGGCTTTTCCGTCGCATGGCACAACAGCCTTGTGGTAGCCCATGCAAATGAATTTCTGATCACCTGCGTATATTACGCAACCGAGCTGTTTCGGCTTTCTGCCATCTACAACTTCTTGTTCATGGCGTTCAACCTCATTCCCGTTCCGCCGTTCGACGGCTCTCGCTTCGCGCTGGCGTTCTTGCCACCCAAAACATACTTTGGTATCATGCGCTACGAGCAGCAGATCATGATCGGCATTCTGGTCGTTTTGCTGTTACTGTCCCGACTCGGCTTTTCGCCCTTCTCATGGATCGCGCAGGAATTGACCTATCTCATTGCAAACCCCGTTTTCAAGCTTGCGGGAGCCCTCCTGTAAGGCTTCTTTGACACGACAAACAGACAGAAAGGATCCCCCTTACCTATGGACGCACTCACTTACCGACTGGATCAGTTTGAAGGTCCGCTGGACCTATTGCTGACACTGATCCAGAAAAACAAAGTGAATATCATAGATATCCCCATTGCCCTGATCTGCGATCAGTACCTTGAATACATCAAGGCGGCACAGGACATGGACATGGAGATTGCGGGCGAGTTCATCGTCATGGCGAGTGAATTGATGGTCATCAAAAGCCGTCTCCTACTCCCCAAGGAAAACGAGGACGAAAAGGATCCGCGTGCCGACCTTGCCGAGGCGCTCCTGCGATATCAGCAGGCAAAGCAGGCTGTGGCAAAGCTGACACCGCTTTACCAGCTGTACAGCGGACGTATGGTCAAGGATACGGACGAAATTTCGGTGGATACCTCCTACGTTGACGATCAGGAGGTCACACAGCTCTGCGTGGCTGTGCGCCGTATCATTGCGGCAAATGAATCCCGCCCCAAGGCGGAAAAACAAACCTTTGCCCCCTTGGTGGCAAAGCCTATCATTCCCGTAGACGTTAAGATCGTTGGTATTTTGCATCGCATGTCGCGCCGCAGAGATACCTCCATGCAAGAGCTTTTGCACGATGCGGTCTCGCTCAATGACATGATCGCAATTTTCCTGGGTATTCTGGAATTGATTAAGGTCCGCAAGATCCTGATCGACGAGGAGCCGGACTCCTACACCGTCATTCACGGCGTAAACACGCGCTTTGTGGTCAACGATGCGCCCCCTGCCGAGGGTGAGGAAGAAAAAGAATACAACCCCTCCGTTCACGGCGACGAGCCAATCCCTCTCTCCTCCAAGGCAGAGATGCATCGCGAGCAAAGAAGGATCATTCGCGAGCAAAAGCTTGCCGAAAAGAAACGCCTGCGTGCCGAAGAGCGCGCACGCCGTGCCGCAGAACGCAGACTCGCCAAGGAAGAAGCCGCTCAGCAGCTTGCAGAGGACTTTTTACCGGAGGACGACAGCGACCTTGAGGCAGAAGCAAAGGTTGCCGAGCTGCTTGACAATCAGCTTTCCGACGACGATGAGGATCTGCTGGACGATATCGGTCTTGATATGAACGATATCATTCGCTCCATGGCGCAAAAGGCAAAGGACCTCCCCGACGATAGTCAATAAATTTCCCGAAAGGAATTACCGCACATATTATGGAAGAAAAGAAAGAATCAGCGCCATACCTCGAGCAGCTGACCAGCGAACAGGATATCGAGCAAGCCATCGAAGCCATTCTGTTTGCCGCAGGCTACCCGATGAAGTATGACAAGCTGGCAGAGGTTTTGGGGCTTGCCGTAAAGGACGTCAAAACCGTGGTACGTGCGATGGCAGAGCATTTTACAAAGGATGATACCCATCACGGTATTCAGCTCCTGCTCTACCCCTCCACCTGTCAGCTTACCACCAAGGAGCGCTACGCTCCCTATATCCGCGAGGCACTGGGAATCCGACGCGGCGGCAACCTCTCCGCTTCCTCTATGGAGGTTTTGGCAGTAGTCGCCTACAATCAACCCGTCACTCGCTCTTACATTGATCTTGTACGTGGCGTTGACAGCTCCTACGCCGTCAACTCCCTACTTGATAAAGGGCTGATCGAAGCCGCAGGACGTCTGGACGCCCCCGGCAGACCGATGCTCTACGTGACTACCGACAAGTTCTTGCGCGTGTTCGGCATCAACAATCTGGATGAGTTGCCCGAAACCGAAGCTTTGAGCGTGGCGGCGGCACAAGCGGAAGGTACGGAAGAGGATGAGCAGGCAGAACAGCTTGCCGCCGAAATTCCGGATGACGTTGAGCTTGGTGAATACACCGAGCCGGTGGACAGCGAGGAAGCGGATCTCGTCTTTGAGAACGGTGCCCTCCCCACCCCTCCTGACGCACCTACCCTGAATGAAAAGGAGGAATTCAATTGATAGCCTTACAGATCGTTTTGGCGGTCCTCGGCGGCATTTTGCTGTTGGCTGTGGCACTTTTGCTGTTTGGAAATGCGAAGATCCGAATCGTCTGCCGTGAAAAGCTACGCGTGGTCGCATCCGTTTGCGGCATACGGTTTACGCTGATCTCGGACAAAGATCCAAAGCAGAAAAAGCCGAAAAACCTTTCACGCTGTCGCAACCCGGAAGCAGCGCTGAGAAAGGAGCTGCGGCGACAAGAACGTGAAGCAAAAAAAGCAGAACGCAAACGTCGCAAGGCGGCAAAAAAAGCGGCGAAAAAAGCAGCAAAGCAATCCGGTGTTCCTGCCGAATATTGTCCTGCACCAAATTTGAAAGAAAATTTGGAAATGATCCTGCAGCTGCTCAAAAAGCTCTACCGTGAAACACGCGGAAAGATCGGCATTCGCTTCCACAGAATGCACATTCGCGTTGGATCCGATGACGCTGCAAAAACAGCACTCCTGTACGGAGTGATCGTTCAATCGGCTTCCTATATTTTGAACTTTGTGGAAGAAAAGTTCTCGCACATCAAACGGCATGAGGGTGACGTGGAGATCACGCCCGACTATCTTGCCACGGAGTGCTCTGCCGATATTGATCTTGTCTGTTCTGTCAAGCTCGGTCGCGCATTGATCATCGCACTGAGAATGCTGACTGCTTATGATAAAGAAAAGGGCGTAGCCTACCGAAAGGCTGCCGCCCGTGAACAGAAAAAAGCGCGGAAAAACCGCCCCGAATCCAAAAAAAATTAACAACACATATACGAAAGGATTATTCATTATGGAAAACGAATCTTCTATCAAGGAAATTATCCAAAATTCTCTGGAGCAAGTGCGCACCATCGTAGACGCTGACACCGTTGTAGGCAAGCAGATCGTTACCCCCAGCGGAACCATCATCATCCCGATCTCCAAGGTATCCATGGGCTTTGCCTCCGGTGGCTTGGATCTTCCCACCAAAATTGCAAATGAGGGTGGAAAGAAAAACTTCGGCGGTGGCGGCGGAACCGGCGTTACCGTTTCTCCCATCGGCTTTTTGACCGTTACTCCCGACGGCAAGGTTGAGCTGATCCCCATGACCACCGAAAAGCTCACTCCCGTTGAGCAGGTTGCAGAGCTGATCTACAACGCTCCCGACATCATCGGTCGTGTCAAGAACGTATTCACCAACGGCTACCAGGAAGAAAAAGAAGAGCCCGTAGACCGCTCCGCAGAATTGGAAGAGATCTACCGCCAAAAGCTTGCTCAGGAGGCAGCAGAGCCTTCCGAGGACGTTGTTGAGGAGGCTGAACAGATCCTTTACGAAGAGGAAGAAGAACTGACCAAGGAAGACAAGAAGCGTTTGAAGAAGGAAGAAAAAGAACGCAAGAAGCAGGAAAAGCTGGAAAAGAAGGCGCAAAAGAAGGCTTTGAAGGACGCGCAAACCGAAGAGGAGCTTGCAGAGGCAATTGCCGCTATCGAGGCTGCTCAGGCTGCTGCCGAGGCGGAAGCTGCTGCGGCTGAGGCAAGCATTCCCGTTCCTCACAACAAGCGCGGTAAGATCTCCGAAAAGACTTTGGAGAACGGAACCATCAGATAATCGCAAAAAGACATAAATTACACTCCGGAAAAATATACATGAACAAATGTATTTTTTCCGGAGGGTATTATTATGTCCAGAATTCTCAGACTCGCGGCGTTTCTGTTCTCATTCTGCATTCTCGCAGGTGTCACGTACTTCCCTGCATCTGCGGATACAAGCGAAGCCTTGGCACTCTCCGCGCACAGCGCCGTGCTGATCGATGCCGACAGCGGAAGCGTTTTGTACGCAAAAAATGCAAACGAGCGCCTTCCCATGGCAAGCACCACCAAAATTATGACGGCGTACGTTGCACTCGCTCTTGCAAAACCCGAGCACGTGATCCGCACGGACGCGGGGGCGGTTGGTATCGAGGGGTCCTCGATCTATTTGAGCGAGGGCGAGGAATTGACACTGGAGCAATTGCTCTATGCCCTTTTGCTGGAGTCGGCAAACGACGCCGCCGCAGCAATCGCCATCGGGCTTTCGGGAAGTGTGGAGGCATTTGCCGATGAAATGAACCGTAAGGCGCAATCGCTCGGACTGACGAACACCCATTTTACCAATCCACACGGATTGCACGACGAGGATCATTACACCACCGCACGCGAGCTTGCGCTCCTTTCACACGCGGCACTGCAGAACGAACTGATTCAAACGATCGTATCCACCCGAAAAACAACCATTCCGCATGCAGGCAGTGACGGCGTGCGGCTTTTGGTCAACCACAACAAAATGCTACGCCTTTATGACGGATGCATCGGTGTCAAGACCGGTTTTACCAAGCAGAGCGGAAGATGTCTTGTTTCTGCGGCGGAGCGCGACGGCGTGCGTTTGATTGCCGTTACCATCGATGCACCAAACGATTGGAGCGATCACACAGCCATGTTGGATTACGGCTTTGCGCGCTATCACTCGGTCAAGCTTTGCGACATGGCGTTTTTATATCCCCTGCCGTTGGTAAACGCCAAGGAGGATTACGTCATGTTAGGAGTGGAGGAGGATGCATGCGTCACTTTACCCAACGAGGTCGAAGAAATCCAACAGGTGATCGAATGCCGCCGCTTTGAGTCAGCTCCCGTTTTTCAAGGAGAGGTTTGCGGCAGAATGCTGTTTTACTGCGATTCGGATGGAGACGGCGTGCGCGAGTGCATTGCCGAGGTCCCGATGATCGCGTGCTACAGCGTTGAAACCAAGGCGGATACGCGCACGTTTTGGCAAAAGATCCTTGATTGGTGGGCGTCTCTGTTTTTGTAATCTCTCACATCGATACACAATACATTTTGGGAAAGGAGGTCACCATGCGACTGCAAAAATTCTTTTCGGATAGCGGCGTGCTCTCGCGACGCGCGGCAGAGGCTGAAATTGCCGCAGGCAAGGTTACTGTCAACGGTAAAATTGCCATGATCGGAGATTCGGTCGATCCAAAGGTCGATATTGTCGAATATCAGGGAAAACGCATTCTTCCCCATACCGATCAACCGCGCCACTACGTCATGCTCCATAAACCGCGCGGATACGTCACCACCGCAAAGGACGAAAAAGGCAGACGAACGGTGACAGACCTGACACGTAGCGTTGGAGCGCGCGTGTATCCGGTAGGACGGCTGGATATGGATTCAGAGGGGCTGTTACTCCTCACGGATGACGGCGACTTCGCCAACCATCTGACCCATCCACGCCATGAAATTCCAAAGATCTACCACGTCACGCTCTCCCCTGCCCCAAACGACGCGCAAATTGCCGCACTCGGTAAACCCATGACGCTGGACGGCTACCGTTTACAGCCCGTCAAGGTAACGCGACTGAGCGACACTACCCTGCAGATGGATCTTTACGAGGGGCGTAACAGACAGATCCGTCGCATGTGCGAGCAGGTCGGCTTGCGCGTTACACGCCTGCAAAGGGTTGCCATTGGCGAGCTGGTGCTCGGTACGCTCCCCGTTGGAAAATGGCGCGAATTGACCGCCGATGAGGTCGGTTATCTTTATACTAACAATAAGGAAGGAAAATAGATCATGCTGGAAGTATTACCCATTCAAACCAAAGAGGAGCAGGAGGCGCTTTGCGCAAGGTGCGGTGTTCCCTTCCGCACCGAAATGCTTGCCTACCGTGCAATGGTAGACGGTGAATTGCGCGGCATTTGCCAATTTACCATGAGTGCCGAGGGCGGCAAAATAGTGGATTTTGCGCACATCCCGGGCGGATATGAGTTTGAGCCAATGTTCGTCATGGGGCGCGCCGCTTTGAACTTTATCGATCTTTGCGGCATACACCGTGCGTTTTTTGACGCAGAATACGACAACGAAATTTTGATCAAAGCCATCGGTTTTTCGCGAAATGCCGACGGCAGATTCGAAATGGATCTGACAGATTTCTTCAAAGAACCCTGCAAACACTCTCATAATGAATAATTTCATCATAATTGGTAAAAATTACCAAATATTCCCCGAAATTTTTGGGGAATATTTTTTATCGTTTTCTATTGTAAAATTCTTACAAATATGGTAAAATATTACTGTCACAAAAAATCAAACGGAGGATTTTGATATATGGAATACAAAACGAAAATACTGATTGCCGATGAAAGTCCTGCATGGCGGACACAAACCAAAGAGGGACTCTTGCGTGCAGGCTACCGAAACGTGGAAGAAGCTGTAAACGGAGAGGAGGCAGTGCTCAAAATTTCGCACAATCACCCCGAAATCGTCCTTTTGGATATCTGGCTTTCAAAGCTGGACGGAATCGGCGTATTACGCAATTGCCGCAACCTGGACTTCGGTAATGACAAGCCGCCTATCTTTATCGTTGTTTCTTCGGTCTCCAGCCAAAACACCTTTATTCAAGCCACCGAGGCAGGCGCAGATCTTTGCCTGCTAAAGCCTATCAACATCACGAGTCTTTCCGAGCATATCCAAAGCATGCTTGGACAACGTCAAAAAGAAATCCCTGCCGCGGCAATGCAGGAGGTTGAGCAAGGTCCCGATATTGAATCCCAAGTCACACAGATCATTCATCAAATCGGAGTTCCCGCACATATCAAGGGCTACCAGTATCTGCGCACCGCCATCCTTTTGACCATCAAGGATTCGGACGTGATCAACTCGGTTACTAAAGTCCTCTACCCCAGCGTTGCAAAAAAATACGCCACCACAACCAGCCGCGTCGAGCGCGCCATTCGCCACGCCATTGAGGTCGCATGGGACAGAGGTGACGTCGATACGCTCAACTCCTATTTCGGCTACACCATTCAAAACAACCGCGGAAAGCCGACAAACTCGGAGTTTATCGCCATGATTGCGGATAATTTGCGTTTGAAGTATAAATTGCACTAAAAAGAGCGTGAAAAGATAGAGAACTTCAAAATACATCACGGGGGAGTCAAATGCGAAGCGCATTTGACTCCCCCGTGATGTATTTTGTATTCCATTACCATTTCATATTCGCCATTGGATAAACTCTGCCCGGCACGGGATTACGATCCTCCGGAATCTCCACTGTAATAGATGCAGTCTTTAGTCCGTATGATCTGGCACGCAGTGTCATTTTGCCTGCCGACATAGGAAGAAGCGCCGCCAGGACTCTGCCCGCATACATGCGGCGTGTGGGCGATGCAGGTGGTGTGTGGTCGGAATGATCCGAACCCGTCCCAACGAGTTTAACGTCCTTATCCGGAATCAAGGTGACCTCGCACTCCGCATCCGGAACCTCTATTCCCTCTTCATCCACAACGTAACAGGTAAACAATGCAAGATCTTCACCGTTGGCACATACGTCATCTTCGTTTTCATAACGGAGCTTTAAGGCATACGGCTTGCCCGACGTTTTTTGAACGTCCTTTGCTACGGCATTCCCCATTTTATCATAAGCAACCGCGCAGATCTCCCCTGCCTCAAACGGCGTTTGCCACTCGTTGTGCAAATATTTTTCGCAGCTTTGCCGCCCAAGTGATCTTCCGTTCAAAAACAGCTCTACCTCACAGCAGTTGGTGTATGTAACCACGCGGACGCTCTCCATACCATCCATGTTCCAGTGCGGTAGCAGATGCACCATCGGCTTTTCACTATAAAAGCTCTGCAATTGGTAAAAAGCATCCTTTTTTTGCAAATAAAGGTCGATTGCTCCCGAACAAGAACAAATCCGAGGCCATTTTGCTTCACCAAGATACTCAAACGCACTCCAGACAAAAGCACCCATCATATACGGTCGCTGATGGAGAATGCGGAAGGTATTTTCGTGATTGATGAACCACTCGTTGATATTCTCATCGTAAGCACTCATACGCCCCAAGTCATGACAGGTGTCAAAATACCAGCCGCGCGTTGAGGACGCAGCGGCACACTCGGAGGCAAAAATAGGCTTATTTGGAAATTTTTCATGCAGATAATCGTAAAGACCGTGATTATAATTGACACCGATCAGATCCGACGATTCATACACGGTACACTCCTCCGGCTTTTTGTCGTTTGCCGTTATTACAGGTCGCGTGTGATCCAGCTTTTTGACCTCAAAGATCATGTGTTCGGCAATGCGTCTGCCTTCATCCGTAATAAAATAATGTTCCTCATTTCCAACACTCCACATAAACACCGAGGGACGATTGCGATCCCGTCGGATCAATGCGCGAAGTTCCTCAAGATGTGTTTTTGACGTGCTGAAATGTCTTGTTTCTGCCATAACCATCATACCATATTGATCAAAAGCATCCATCAACGCCTCGTCCTGCATCGAATGTGCGCAACGATAAGCGTTCACCCCCATCTCCTTGAGCATGCGCACCTTATATCGCATAATATTATCCGGAACAGCCTTGCCCGTCAATCCAAAATCTTCATGTCCGCAAATACCGTTGATGTAGCGTTGCTTACCGTTGAGCAAAAAGCCTTTGTCCACTGTAAATTCAACTGTTCGAAAGCCAAAGCAATCATATTTTTCATCCGTGATCTTACCGTCAACGTACACGCGCGTGCGCGCGCGATGGAGATATGGGTCATCAATATCCCACAAGTGAGGATTTGAAACGGTTATGGACGGTAGTTTAAGATTGGATATTTCTCTTGCCGGAACAACGGCATTGACCTCTGCGGTTGCAAGCAAATTTGATTCCGCATTCAACAACTCACACGTCACGCGCACACTTGCATCGGTATATTGCGCGTTATGCACCTCCGCAGAAACAGAAACGCTCCATTCTCCACGCGCGGTCAAAGCAGGGGCAATCCATACCCCATCCCGCTCCAGAGAAACAGGCGGAAACACCGTAATATAAGCCTTGTGGCATATACCGCCACCATTGTACCACCAATTTTCTATTGTTTTTTGCGTAACATGAACTGCAACGACATTGTCCTGTCCGTCAAATTTAATAAAATCTGTAATATCCACGTTGATGGGAGTATATTGCGTTTCATTATGATAAAGCCAAACGCCATTGAGATAGACGTCGCACTCGGTCGCAATTCCCAAAAATGCAAGCTCCACTCGCGAACCCTTCCAAGCCTCCTGTGCCACAAAGTGCTTGCGATACCATGCAGGGCGATACCGACGAAAACCGAGCGCATTGTTCTCCTCGCGTTCAATTGGAGAATTAACGATATAATCGTGTGGAAGCGTAACTTTTTCCCAGCGCTCATGCGTCAGCATTGCAGCCCCGTTCCCACCAAAATCATCCGGTCGATCCGGATAATATATCGATGCAGGACCGTGACGGTAGCTCTCCGTTTTTGACTGTGTATAAACAGGGCCCTTAAGTGCCGGCGGCGTTACCTCAATTTCCCCATCGTGAAACAACCAATTATCACAAAACAAAATTCTTTGTGCCATCATGCACCTCCCAAAAATCATCAACCCGCGAACTGAAAATAAATTACAGATCCGATGTCATTATAGCATAAACAGCAGGGATTGTCAACAAGGACTTTTTGTCCTCCTCACAAACAAGCTTTTTAAGGAACTCTCATGGGATGGCAACTTTGTCAAAAAAAATAGTGCTGCCAAGTAAAAAAGATGTTGACAGAATTGCAGTTTTATGATAAAATAAAGCCATGGACCGTGTGTCCAACATATCGATTTTGAAGGAGATACACATATGAAAAAATGGAGATGCACCGTTTGCGGTGAAATTGTAGAATCCGACGTACGTCCCGACAAGTGCCCCCTTTGCAAGGCACCCGGCGAAAAGTTTGAGGAAATTGTTGAAAGCGGCGAAATGACTTGGGCTGCCGAGCATATCGTAGGCGTTGCCAAGGACGCTCCCGCTGAGATCATTGAGGGTCTGCGCGCAAACTTCCAGGGCGAGTGCACCGAGGTTGGTATGTACCTGGCTATGGCAAGAGTTGCACATAGAGAGGGCTACCCCGAAATCGGTCTTTACTGGGAAAAGGCTGCATGGGAAGAAGCAGAGCACGCTGCAAAGTTTGCAGAGCTCCTCGGTGAATGCGTCAGCGACTCCACCAAGCAGAACCTGACCGTTCGCGTAGAGGCTGAAAACGGCGCAACAGCCGGCAAGTTCGAGCTTGCAAAAATGGCAAAGCAGCTCAACCTCGACGCCATCCACGACACCGTTCACGAGATGGCACGCGACGAGGCTCGCCACGGCAAGGCATTCAAGGGACTGCTTGAGAGATACTTTAAGTAAGAAAATAGCCATTTAAGCTAAGTTTTTAAAAGGGAGTGAGGTTCGCCTTGCTCCCTTTTTGCGCGTTAAATTCTGCAATTATAACAAAAAATGTTGACAATGTTATTTTTATGTGATATAATATAATAAATCAAAATTGTTGGGAGGTGCGAGAATGACAAATTCGGAAGCACTGCTTGCTTCGGGTCGGGTCTGCGTTTGTACCGATTGGGGAACGGTTACCCTTGGCGGGACAGAGCAATTATCTCATTCACAGATGCAGTATGAGAATGATTTTGCAAATTTGACGGTTGAAATCAAGTGCAAGGGCGGCAAAACGGCTTACAAAAGCTTGCGTATTGCGTGCAAGCGGGATATGATCCTTTATGACGTCAAATTTTGCATCCCCACACCAAAGGAGAGAACGGAATTCGTTTTTTATAAAACGTTCATCAACGCACCTGCCGCGGCGTTTGTGCGATGCGGCGAGCGTGGCTTTTACACGGGCATTGAAAATCCGTTTTTCACTGCGTGTAAGGAGGATGGTGAAATCCTGCTTTCCTATCAGCCGTCCTTGATTTTGAAGGCGGGTGAGGATTACGAGAGCGAACCGCAATTCATTGGGGAATATATATGCAGTGGCGTGCTTGTGTCGGGGCAAGAGGCGCTGAACATAGAGGCTATGCAGAGTGGAAGAATGCGCCAACGTTTTTTTAATCCCTGCGATGGAGTTGCGCTTGATCTGTCTGAAATCAAGGCGATGCGTGCGTACGTTTGGGAATATCTCAACGTGATGGAAAGAGAATTTGATAATATTTTGTATTTCTTTTTCTATCCCAAAAAGCAATACCCTCAAACGGATGCGGAAATCGCAGATTATTTTGACACCATCGATCGGTTTCATCGGTTAAAGGGAGATATCATTGCCTTTAATCCACACATAAAAACAACGCTCCCCACGGAAGAAAAGCCGTATTGGGAGCTGTTGCCACAAGGTTCTGCGGCACAAAAAATTTTTGATCATGCCGTGCAAAAGGGGCTTCGATGCGGATATTATATGGGATGCGCCTTTAACGGCGAGGGCGGAAACGCGGCATTGTTGCCCTTCATGCCCCACAAAACAGAGTGGAAAAAGAAGGACATCTTTGGAAACGTTGCAAGCGAGAACTGCCTTGCCTGTGACGAATATCTGGATTGGTGGTACACGGTGCAAGCAAACACCATTTCCAAATACGATCTTGGATATTGGGCTTGGGACCCGGGCCCCGGAAACGGCAACGACTGCTATGCCGAAAATCACGGACATCTCCCCGGGAAGGGGGAGTACAAGGGCTGGAGAAATTCGCAAAAGCTGCTTCAAAGAATCAGAGAACGCTTTCCGCGCCTCTTTTTGCAATCCTTTTACGGCAGAAAGGAGTACGGATTTTGGGGCTTTCGGTATTTTTCACAGCAAGAGGTCTATTGGGAGCAAACGCTTCTTCCGGGAGCGACCCTGCACAGCGATTTTGACGATTACCGAATCAATGCGCACGGAACGCGCTTGCAAAATCTGTGGAGCATGAACTATCGTTTTTTGCCGCCGCATATCGGGCACGGTCTTGTGACGCGTATGGGTGAGATGTATTTTGATTCTGCGCTTGACAGAGCAAACGACCTGATCGGCTGGAAATATTCCTTACTGTCGGCAATTGCCTGCTGTGGCAGCGTAACGCATTGCAATTTGCCCGATCGTCTTGAAAACGTGCCCGGAATGACGGCATTTTATGATAAGTGGATCGATTGGGCAAAGCAAAATTACCGTTTTTGTGAATACGTAACGCCGCTTTCCAATAACGTGGCGGACGGTACGGTCGACGGCTTTGCGCGTATCGATGGGGAAAGAGGTCAGATCTTTTTGTTCAACTCCTCTCCGCTGAGTATCAAAAAGCGAGTGGTATTGGATCAAAAAATCGGGGTCGCAACCGATCAACGCTTTTATTTGCGTATTTTGTACTGCGAAAACGCGGATTTTGAAAACGAGGCGGTCGACTACGGCGGAGCTTACAAAAAAGGAGATACGTTGGAGGTTACGTTGCCGCCCTACGGGGCATTGGTCTTGGAAATGACGGATACAAAAGGGGGGCGGCACATTGCGGAGCTTCCGTCTTACGGTCACAAAATCGATCGTTTTTACGGAGCGGATGGGAGTGTGCTTACTCCTATGGAACACGCCTCATTTGAAAAAATCACCGTTTCCGCATCGGCGCGCTTTAACGGTGCGCTGAAGGAGGTTTTGCAAGCTGTTCCTGTTCCAAACAAAGCCTTGATTCTTGAAAAAATGGGAGAGTGGCGAGAGCAGAAGCTACCGTTCAATCTTCTTGCCGCCATACCAAACAGATTGCTGGCATACCTTCCGTTTGCGGGCATTTCTATGCCGCGTGAGGTTTCCTTGCGAATCAACGGTGCGCGCGTTCCGATGGAGATATTCTATTTAAAAAATATCCCCTTTGTGCGCTATGCCTATATCGAGGATTACGTGCGATGGGATGCTACGAATGAGATCGAGTTAGAGATCGACGGTTTGGCGCAAAACAGCTTTTTGGGCATGTATATCGGATATCCGGAGTGCTGTAACGGGTTGGAGGCTGAGCGTTTTGTGATGGATGAGCTTGTGTCAACGTCAAGGCTTCATACCGATGATCGGTTGCTCATCGACAGTCTTGAGGTGACACCCGACGTCATCAACGATACCGACTGCGAATACACCGTCACGGTAAAAACAGGTGTGTCGCGCGAGCAAATCGAGGCTGTTTACTGTATTTTGCCGACAAAGCCGAGCATGCCTGCGCTGTCATACAATGCGGAGCTGAATGCTTGGCAGGGAACGTTCAGAACAGGAAATCGCCGCTTGAATATTTTTGTGCACCGAGAGATGGTTGCGTGGATCAAATCTTGCGCAGGAGGCATCGGACCGCGAGCCTTCTGCGAGCTCAAAATCCGATACGTTTACTAAAAATGATGCATTATCTGGAGGGAAGTAACTTGAATTTACGACAAAAGCAAATTCTGCAAAGGGCAGAATGCGAGGGAGAGATCACGATCAAAGCGCTGGCAACGGCGCTGGGTGTTTCGGAAATGACGATACACCGTGACGTGGATGCACTCCAAAAGCAGAATTACGTATATAAAAAGCGAGGCGCGGTAGTTTATATTGAAAATGCCGATCGCGAGAATACGGATTTTTATGCTGAGGAGAAGCGTTTGATCGGAATTAAGGCGGCATCGCTGATCGCCGATGGGCAGTCGGTGATTTTTGACAACAGCACGACCGCAATGGAATGCGCACGTTTTTTCGATCCCGCAAAAAAATACACCTTCTACACCACGGGAATGGAAACTGCCGCAATTCTCGGCGGATATGAAAAAAGTATTCTCTATTGTAGCGGCGGCTATTATTTTCCTGCATCTCGCGGGTTTGTCGGTGCGCAGGCAGAGGCGTTTGTTTCCTCCTTAAATGTAGACGTATGCATCGTAGGTGCCAGCGGCGTTTCCGTTGAGGATGGTATCACAACCCCGTATCCCATGCACACACCGCTTCAAAAGGCGATCATAGCCGCTGCCAAAACCAAAATTTTGGTGTGCGATCACTCCAAGTTCCAAAAAAAGGCTATGGAAAAAATCTGTCGGCTTTGCGATATTGACGTAATCGTAACCGATTCAGGAATTTCAGACGAGGTGCTTGCAACTTATTCCGGGTACGTAAAAATCATAAAAGCATAAAGGAGAAAAAAGATGAAAGCAGAAGTATTACTTACAAGAAGTTACCGCGACCGTCTTTTAGCTGACGAATATCGACCTACTTATCATTTTGCGATCCCGGACGATCTGGGAATTCCCGGAGACTCCAATGGCGCATTCTTCGCTGACGGGGTATATCACCTTATGTATCTTTACAAAAATTGCGAGACCGAGGCTTTCCATTGGGGACATCTCTCCAGCATTGATCTGCTCCATTGGCGCAATCATCCCGATGCTCTGACTCAGAACGAGGGCGACCGCGGATGCTTCAGCGGCGGAGGATTTGTTGACGATGACGGTACGGCTTACATCAGCTTTTGGAAGTTTGGGGCGGTCGATAAGAACAAGGATAATGGCGGTATTGCCATCGCTTATTCCAAGCCTCCATATGACGTTTGGGAGCGCATGGAGAAAATTGCTATCGAATCTACTCCTGATATGTGGGGCGTTACCAAGGTAGAGGTAAACGGCGAGAGCGTTTACGTTGGAAGCGCCGATCCCTCCAATATCTGGAAGGCGAATGGCAAATATTATGTGCAGGCGGGCAATGGTTGCGTGCTCGGCTGTTTTGGCAGAAAACCGGACTCTCTTCCCAAATACAAAGGAGATTATACCGACCTGTTCCGCTCGGACGATCTGAAAAAATGGGAGTACGTCGGTCGCTTTTACGAGAACAACCGCAAGGGTGTGGAGGATTGGCCCGACGAAACCGAGGACGATATGTGTCCCTCCTTCCTGCCCTTGTACGATGCAGAGGAGAACGGCGCATTCACGGGCAAGTATTTGCAAATTTTCATTTCCCACAACAAGGGCTGTCAGTATTATATTGGCGGAATGGACGGAGAGAAATTTATTCCTGAGCAGCACGGCAGAATGAGCTGGAAGGACAGCGCGTATTTTGCTCCCGAGGCGCTTGTAGACGGCAAAAACAGACAGATCGTTTGGACTTGGTTGCGCGACAATCTCCCCAACGATTTCAATCGCTTTGGTTGGAGCGGCGTTTTTGGAATTCCGCGTAACGTATGGTACGAGGACGGTGAGCTGAAGCAAGCTCCTGTATCTGAAATCGATCATCTTCAGTACGGTCACATTGCATATACTTCTGCAGATGGTGACACCGTAAAGGTTGGAGACGGTACTGCTTGCAGGATCAAGGGCAAGTGGAGTGGTAATAAAAAAGCAGGTGTTACCGTTCGCATCAGCCCCGACGGTAAGGAATATACGGAGATCTATTACTCTCCTGAGGAAAAGAAACTCGTAATGGACACCACCCACAGCGGAAAAGAGGGCTGGCGCGTAAGAGAAGAAGCCCCATTTGAGCTTCGCGCAGGTGAGAAGCTTTCGCTTGATATTCTTATTGATAAGTCGGTGATAGAAGTTTATGCAAACAAGCGTCAAGCGATCTGCCGTAGAGTTTATCCTACCGATCCCAAGAACAGTACCGGGGTTAAGCTCATCGGAAACACTCCCGAAATGCTTGATACCTACAAGATGTTCCCGAGCAATCCGTATTGATGAATGTATAAATCTAAGCATTAGGGGTTCAAAAAAGCTTACAGCATAAGTATTTTTCGTTATATTCTGTAAAAAAATACCACGACGAAGTTCGTCACGGCAAGGCTTTCAAGGGGCTGCTCGAGAGATACTTCGGGAAATAATGAATTTTTTAGGGGCTGAGTTTGCACTCAGCCCCTATTTTCGTGAAACTCGCCTTTTTCTCAATAGAATTATAAAACACAACTGCAAAAAAACACGATAAAGGTAGACAAATGCAAAAAAATGTGCTATAATAAAAAAAACAACAGCAAGGAGTCCTTTACATGAATGCTTCATTCTACCGTTTTGTCTCACGACATCGCTTGCTTTGCAATCTTTTGTTCGATCTGTTTTTGTGTGGCATCTGCACGTACATGCTGGCATCTATCCAAGCCGCTCCGTGGGTGATTATCGCTGTGGTTCTGTTTATGATCCTTTGCACGTACTGCTTTTGCGAATCCGCATCCAATCAACTGCTCGCCATTGCAGGAAAAGCCCTCAATGAGCGTTGCGATCCCCTGCCGCTGTTGCATGAGGCGGAAGAAGGCTTAAAGCATCGACGCGAAAGCTCTACCACGCACGTCTACCTGATTGACTATGCCCTTGCCCTGAGCGAATTGGGAGACCACGCACGAGCATATGAGGTGATGTCCGAGATCAACATTGACAAATTCGCGGGGACATTGCCCACCGTAAAAGCCATTTATTACAACAATCTGGCGTACTACTGCCACGTTTTGAACAAATACGAAAGCGCAGATCTTTATCACAAAAAAGCCTTGCAGATGCTTGAATCAATCAAGAATCCAAAGCAGCTCAAGCAGCTGGAGTACAGTCTTCTCTCTTCGCAAGCCGAAGAAAGACTGCGGCATGATGACCCCGACGGCGCCATGGCGTTTGCCGCAAGGCTCTCTCCCTCGTGCGCACACCAGGATCTCTCAACGGCATTTCTCTTGGGGCAGATCTATTTTGCGCAAAAGGATTTCGAAAACGCAAAAAAACATTTGACGCGCGCGGCGTCCTATCCCCCCTCTCTCTACGTCGTACAACAGGCAAAAAACATGCTTGAAGAAATTGCATAATTTTGAAAGGAGACTTTATCATGTTTGGTTTTTTCAAGAAAAAGGAAAAGAAAAAAGAGCCCGAGGTCATTACGCTCCCCGAGGAAGCACCGGCAGAGGAAACCGTTGATTTGAACAGCGCTTCCAATGCGGATCTTCCCTCTTTGGTATTCATGCCCTTGTCTCAAAGATCCGAAGCGTTTGCAGACGTCAAAGATGCGCTTGCAACCTTCAACACCGCCGAAAAGAACGTCTTTTTGACGTACTGGTACGAATCCCAGATAATGGAAGGAGGCTTGCAATTCTTTTTGACCGAGGAATCCCGCAAGATCGCACCGTTCGTTGGTGACGCACTTGGTGCGATTGGTGCACACGACCACAAAATGCTTTATACCAAGTTCCTCTACGTCAACGGTCTGGATCCCGAAAAGATTGCCGCACACGGTGACTACTCCGAGGCAGAAGCGGCAAAGCTGAGCGAGGATTATCCCTTAATTGGTTTTACCGACACCTTTTACGAATATCCCATGATCCAGGACTATCTCGCAGTTTACATCCGTGCACACCTGGACGAGCTGAGCGCCAACTGAAAAGCAAAAATTTCGGAGCAGAATGCGTTTTGCATTCTGCTCCCCTATTTTTAGAAGTGCTGTCATCCCTTGTCGAACGAAAAAGGAGCGAAAAGAGAATAAATTTTCAAAATCCCCTATACAAAAATGAAATTTCATGTTATAATTATAAGGAAATAAACTGATTGATATCAGAAAGGACAAGCTCGTATTTATGGAAAACAAGAAAAGCAAAGCACCGCGTCGCCCCTCCTCTGAAAAGCGTGGCTATGAAAAAAAATATCATGCACCCCGTTATGAAGCAAAGGAAAAGGAAGTTCCCTCCTCAAACGAGGAAAACGGAATTCACGGCGAGTACGAAAACGGTGCCGTGATTGGAAGAAATGCCGTACGCGAGCTGTTGAAATCCGAGCGTGCCATTGATAAGCTGTTGGTACAACGCGGTGAGCGCACGGGCTCCATCGTCGTTCTGGTCGCACAAGCGATCGAGCGCGGCATTCCCGTCATTGAAACCGACAAGCCCAAGCTGGATGCCATTGCGGGCTTTGCCCCCCACCAGGGTGTGATTGCGTATGCAGCAGAAAAGGAATATTGCTCGGTGGAGGATATTTTGCAGATCGCAAAGGAGCGCGGCGAGGATCCCCTTATCGTCATTTGTGACGGCATTACAGACCCTTATAATCTCGGTGCTATCATCCGCTGTGCCGAGTGCTGCGGTGCGCACGGCTTGATTATTCCCAAGCGCCGCGCCGTAGGCTTGACGCCGCTTGTCACAAAAGCATCGGCAGGTGCCGTCGAGCATCTTGCCATTGCCAAGGTCGCCAATATCGCCTCCACCGTTGAAGCACTTAAGGAGGTGGGCGTTTGGACCTTTGCCGCCGAGGCAGGCGGACAGAGTGTTTACTCCACCGACCTCAAAGGTCCTTGCGCCATTATTCTCGGCAGTGAAGGAAACGGCGTTTCGCAGATCGTTCAAAAAACCTGCGACACCATTGTCTCCATCCCCATGTACGGCAAGGTCAATTCCTTCAACGTTTCCACCGCTGCGGCGATCCTGCTCGCCGAGGCGGCACGCCAGCATCACCCGACAAACTGATTTTTCCCGATCCAAAATATCGGAAAGGAGGCAACATGAAACAAGATTCCAATTCGGTACCCAAGCGCACCCCCGGCGCGCAGGCAGACACCGAACAATCCCCCACAACGCCGCAAGCGGCACCCAAGCGCGCCACACCTACGCGCCGCGCGCCCAATACGTCACTCCCCTCCTCTGCAAAAACGGAAAACTCGGCTTTGAAAAAACCTGCCGTCAAAAAGAAGGTGCGCCCCTTAAAAAGCATACCGCAGGCACAGAGATCCGAGGATGAGGCGCTTGACGAAGTTTTGGACGATGTCATCCTCGACGATGAAAATCCGGAGGAGATCCCGATAGATGCCCCTGAAGAAATTGTCCCCGGAGAACAAAAGCCAAGCAATTTGTTGGAGCGCCTTCGCCTGCGCAGAGAAAAGCAAGCCGAGAAAAACCTCGGCGCTATGGAGCTTATCTGCAAAAAGAGCGGATTTTCCGAGGATGACGTAGCCATGCTGTTTGAACTGGGCTACGAAAGTGAGCTTGGTCGTCTTGTGGGATATGAAAACCTGAAAAAGCTGAAATATGAGCAAATGCACCGCCTTGCAAGCGAGCACACCAAGCAATACCGCACCGCATTCGGCTATCTGGGAGAGGATAACGTCACCGCCGAGAATAAATCGAAGATCATTGCAGCTTATATGCGCGACCGCAAATTTTTGATCCTTCGCACGTTGATGACCGCGCTTTTGACAATGATCATCTTTTTGATAGACGTTCCCCACCTTCTTGGTGAGGGATTTGCGGCTTTTGATATTGCGCACCCCCTCCTTTTGCCCATTCTGTCCACGGTTCTTCTCATCGCGACGGCGGCGTTTTCCTATCGCCAGCTCAACGCGGGCATGCGTAGCTTTCTCAAGCTCTCTCCCACGCCATATTCTACGCTCCCGCTCACCCTGTTCTTCACCGTACTATACGACGTTACGGCACTTTGCCTGCAGTATCCGTTGCTGCGTGTCAACTGCATTGCCGCAGGAGCATTCTTGTTACTTTCCGTCTGCGACGTGTTGCGTCTGTGCAGTGAAATGCGCGTATTCCGACTGATTTCTGCAGATGCCCCCAAAACGGTGCTGGAAACCACCGAGCCGCGCAAAAAGAAGCTCAAGCAAGGCAAAAAGCTAATCAAGATCATTAACGACGATCTTGGCGAAAGCTTTTATCACGTGCACACCGCCGCACAAACGATCGGCTTTTTCCGCCGCTTCAACAACATGCGCGCCGCACACCACCCCTTCCGCGTGCTTCTGATCGTTCCGATCGCTCTTGCCTTCTGTTCTGCGTTTTTCGTCTCCCTGACGGCAGATTTCGAGCAAGCGCTTACAATCTTCATGGCAGTGATCGCGCTCGGTGTTCCCACCACGGCTTGCATCGGTTACTTTCTTCCTCTCAGCCATGCCAATCAGCTTCTGACTCATCACAATGCGGCGCTGATCGGCAATGAAGCAGTAGAGGAATACAGCGAATCCAAAACCGTCATTTTCAATGATGCCCGTCTTTGCACGGCACAAAGCTGTACCGAGCTTTCGGTGCGGCAGAGCGACGATCTTCGCAAGGACCTCAAGCTTGCCGGTATTCTCTTCCGCAAGATTGGCGGAACACTTGAGAGGATCGGTCAGGCAACCGCCACCAAAACGCCCGACCCCACGGTCGCATTCGTTCGCATTGCCGATACGGGCGTGGAAGCCGTCATCGACAACCAACATCACGTCATTGCGGGAGATGCTGAATTTTTGAAGCGTTGCGGTGTACGCATCTCGCGTGAAGCAGCCGAGCGCGCATTGAATCATCCTGCAAACGTAGGCGTTTTATTCGTTGCGATTGACGGAATTCCGAAGCTCAGCTATGAGATCGAATATGCTCTCAACCCTCGCTTTGAGGAGCTCGCAGAGCGCCTTGCAGATCCTGACACCTCCATTGCGATCCAATCCTACGACCCAAGCCTCAACGAAGGCTTTTTGCAAAACCTGCGTCTGTCGGATGCGGTTCCCATCCGCGTGATCAAGCCGGGCAAGTACGAATCCAACGCCATGCTGGAAATTTCCGATAGCGGCGCAGTTTCTTTGAGCGGTGAGGAGCGCATTGCGCATCCGCTCTATGCGGCAAAAAAAGCCCATTCCGCTACACGCTTTTCCTTTATTTTCCAATTGATTGCCACCATGGTCGGCTTTGTCGGTGCTACGGTATTGGCTTGCGCCCTCCACGTCACACTTTCCCCCCTTGTTATCGGTGCATACCACCTGATCTGCATCCTGATCTCCACAGTAGTGACACACGCCAATATCAACAAACGCACACTTTATCTGCAACGCCAATAAAACTGCGCACAGAGAAAGAGGATCAATAATGAATCATTCTACCAAACCAAACAGTACCATTCTCAAATCCGTTTCCAAGCCCGGAAGATATGCCGGCGGCGAGTACGGACAAATTATAAAAGACCCTACCGCCGTTAAGGCGCGCTTTGCCTTCTGTTTTCCCGACACCTACGAGATCGGCATGTCAAATCTTGGCATGCGACTGCTTTACGGCTCTCTCAATCAGCACGAGGATATTTGGTGCGAGCGCGTATTTGACCCGTGGGCAGACATGCAGGAGAAAATGCGCGAGCATAACCTGCCATTGACAGCGTTGGAAAGCGGCGACCCGCTCTCGGCGTTCGACTTCATTGGCTTTACCCTGCAATATGAAATGAGCTACACCAACGTGCTCAATATGCTCTCCTTAGCAAAACTCCCCCTGCGCACGTGTGACAGAGGCGAAAACGATCCCATCATCGTGGGCGGCGGTCCGTGCGCATACAACCCCGAGCCGATTGCAGATTTCTTCGATCTGTTCAACATCGGTGAAGGTGAGGACATGCTCCCCGAAATCGTACGTCTTTACATCAAAATGAAGGACGATGGTACTTACACTCGCCAAGCCTTTTTGCACGAGGCTGCAAAGACCATTCGCGGTGTTTACGTTCCCTCCTTGTACGAGGTAAGCTACAACGAGGATGGCACCATCAAGGCATACACTCCCATTTACGACGATATCCCCACGCGTGTGGAAAAACAGATCATCAAGGATCTGGACACGGTCTATTTCCCCGACCGTGTGGTCATGCCTTACATTGAAACGGTACACGACCGCATTATGCTGGAGGTCTACCGCGGATGCATCCGCGGCTGCCGCTTCTGCCAAGCGGGTATGATCTACCGCCCCGTGCGTGAAAAGAGTGCGGACGTGCTCAATCATCAAGCAAAAGCACTTTATAACTCCACGGGGTACGAGGAGATCTCGCTCTCCTCCCTCTCCATCAGCGATTATACCGCTCTTGAACCGTTGTGTGATAAGCTTCTCAATTGGACTGACGACAATATGGTCAGCCTTTCACTCCCCTCTTTGCGCGTGGACAGCTTTAACAAGGATCTGATGCGCCGCATTGAGTCGGTGCGTTCCTCCTCCCTGACCTTCGCTCCCGAAGCAGGCACGCAAAGATTGCGTGACGTCATCAACAAAAACGTGCACGAGGAGGACGTCATGCGTGCGGTAAACGTTGCGTTTGACGCCAAAAAGAATGCTGTAAAGCTTTATTTTATGAACGGACTCCCCACCGAAACGCTTGAGGACATTGAAGGCATTGCAACCCTTGCCGAGCACGTAGTGGATGCCTACTATCAAAACCCCAACCGTAACAAATCCCGTCCCGTGCAGGTCACAGTCAGCGTTTCCTGCTTCATTCCAAAGCCCTTTACCCCCTTCCAGTGGGAGGCACAGGACACCATGGAAATGCTTGCAGAAAAGCAGGAATATCTGAAAACCAAGATCAAAAACAAGCACGTACGCTATCAACATCACGATGCAAAGGTATCTCGCATAGAGGCTGTGTTGGCACGCGGTGACCGCCGCCTTGCCGATGCGTTGGAGCTTGCATGCAACGAGGGCTTTTGCTTTGACGCTTGGGACGAGTACTTTGACTATGACAAATGGCTCTCGGTATTCGAGCGCACGGGCGTTGACCCTGCATTTTATGCCAACCGCAAATTTAGCACGGATGAGATCCTGCCCTGGGATATCATCGACTGCGGCGTAAGCAAGGAATTTTTCCTGCGCGAGCGTGAAAAAGCATATGCCGCGAGTACCACGCCAAACTGCCGTGAGCATTGCTCGGCATGCGGTGCCAACAAGCTTGGCGGTGTACGCGCGGTCTGCCCCGGATGCAAGGAGACGGAACAAGCAAAGAGCGATACGCCTCTGCCGCAAAAGCAGGATAAGAGCGCATGGAAGCCCTTGGAGGAATTCCGTAACGTGCGCATCAAATTCCGCAAGGTTGGTGACCTGCAGTACATCTCGCACCTGGATCTGCAACGCACCATTGCGCGCGTCCTGGTACGCGCCAACATTCCCATGTGGTACACGCAGGGCTTTAATCCTCACGCCAAGGTGGTATTTGGACTTCCCCTTTCGGTGGGAACCGAAAGTGAGTGCGAGTTCATCGACCTGCGCGTAGACCGTGATATCCCATGTGAGGAGGTTAAGGAACTGCTCAACCGCGAGTTGACAGAGGAGATGCAAATCCTCGATGCTTACGTACCCACAAGCAAATTTGCCGACATTGCTTGGGCAAGCTACGAAATGGTGCTCCGCTTTGAGGGTGCCAACGCGCAAAAAGCGCAGGAGCTCCAAGCACTGTACTCCACCTCCCCCTTGACGATGACCAAAAAATCAAAGTCGGGTGAGAAGGAGGTCGATCTGATCCCCCTGATCCGCAAGGTTTCTGTCACATCCCCCGAGGATGGCAAGATCCGCATTTGCGCAACGCTCCGCGCGGGCAACGTCGAGCACCTCAATCCCGAGCTTTTGATCACCGCCGCCAGGGAAAAGTGCGGCATCCTTTCGGGCGACCCTACCAAGGAGTCCTACTCCATTCTCCGTACGCACGTCTATCTTGACGACGCCGTGACGGAATTCCGATAAGAGGAGCTTTCAGGGGAAAGCTTTCAGCAAAGAGGTTTTCCTCTCCCTTCCAAACACGTCACTTTCAAAGGAGGCACTTATGATCTCAACCGACATACATCTTTGTGGCGGCGGCTATGAAGCAGACGTCTCCTCTTCACGCGGAGGGATCTGCTATCGCTTGATCCACAAACCTACCGACGCAAATATTTTGCGCACGCCCCGGGATGAGGAGGAATTGTCACAAAACGTCTATCTTTACGGCAATCCACCGCTCTTTCCGCCAAACCGTATCCTTGGCGCAAAATTCACCTTTCGCGGTAAAGAGTACACCCTCCCCCTCAATGAGCCCTCCACGGGCTGTCACATTCACGGGGCGCTGTGGCGCATGCCGTTTGAGGTAGAAGCGAAAAGCACAGACAGCGTTCGCCTGGTCTATCGCGCAAAGGCAGGAGAATACATCGGCTTTCCGCATGCGTTCACCTTTGTCAGAAGCTATACGCTCAACGAAAACGGCTTGTGCGAGACCGACGAGATCACCAATGATTCCGACGAGGTCATGCCCTTTATGCTGGCGTATCACACCACCTTCAATCTGCCCCTGATCAAAGGCTCACGCTCGGTCGATCACCGCGTACGCCTGCAGGTTGGCAGAGAGGAGCTGCGCACCGAAAGCTTTATCCCCACGGGTGAGTTCCGCGAGGAAGGTGCACGCGAGTGGGAAATGCAAAACGGAGAATATATCCCCTATGGCAAGCATCTTTCCGCATTCTACGAAGCAGGCGGCGACATGACGTTGACCGACCTTTCCACAGGGCTTTGCCTGACCTACAGTGCCGATACGCAATTTACGTATCGTATGCTGTATCAAACCGCCGACGGAAGCTTTTTTGTCTGCGAGCCGCAAACCACGGCAATCGATTGCTTCCGCCTCCCCGGAGGTGCCATGCAGCACGGCTTGGTGGAGATCTTACCGCATGAAACAAAGTGCTATCGCACCGCCATTAAAATCAACTGAACAAACGAGTCTCCTCAAGACGTCAATTGAGGAGACTCGTTTTGTATTTTGTGAACTTTTTTGCCATTTTTCGACAGTTTTTGTCAAAATACTGTTGACATAATTCAAAAAAGTGCTATAATTAATATGTAGATTTTACATCGCATTCCATTTTTTTACAAAGGAGATCGCTATGGGTATTATCAGTTCAATCAAGTCGGCGTTTCGTAAAACTACTCCCTCCGAGCAGGGCGAAATCGACCGCAAAATCCAAAAAGGTATTTTAAGCGTGATCAAATGGGATCCGGATGATCCGCAAAGCCGCGACATCGTTGCTTACAAGCACGATATCGAGGATTTTAACGATCAATCTGTTTTGATCGTTCACGAGTCGCAGGTTGCAGTCATCTTCCGCGATGGTAAGGCTGAGCGTTCCCTCGGCTCCGGCAGATGGGTTCTGGACAGCAACAACATTGCAGGCATGAACGGCATGACCCGTATGGCTACGGGCGGACAGACCATCTACCATTGCGAGGTCTATTTCATCAACCTGATCCGTCTGCGTCCCACCAAGTGGGGCACTCCCGCACCGATCAGAATGAGCGACCCCGTTTACAACGTTGAAATTCACGTTCGTGCACACGGTTATTTCTCGGCACACATCGGCACCATCCGCGAAAACGAGGACGGTATCGATGATGCAAAGAAGTTCCTGGAGCGCGTTGTAGGAACCCAAAAGGTATTTACCACGCAAGATCTTGAGGAATATTTGAGCATTAAGATTCCCGATGCACTTTCCAACACCTTGGCTTCCACCATGGCGGAAAAGCAGATCGGCATTCTCAATATCCACGAAAATCGCGAAAAGCTTGCTTCCACCATTCAGGAAAAGCTGGTTCCCTACTTCAGTGAATTCGGCGTTGTCATTCATGACTTCTCCTTTATGGATATCATGGCGCCGGACGAGGATCTGGCTCCCATCAACGAGGAACGCCTCAAGGCAGCTACCGCAAAGCAGTCCATTGGTACTGCGCAGGCAGAGGCAGAGGCAGAAGCCATTCGCATGGAGCGTCTTGCAGAGGCTGAAGCCAAAAAGATGCGCATGATGGGCTACACCTATCAGCAGGAAAAGGGCTTTGACGTCATGAAGACCGCCGCCGCCAACACCGGCTCCGGCTCCGACTTTATGGGAGCAGGCATGGGACTTGGCATGGGCGTTGGTATGGGAAAAGCGTTTGGCATGGGCATGGATAACATGGCACAAAGTACAATGAACGCAATGAACCCCGGCGCACAGCAAGCACAGGGTGCAGGTACTCCCTGCTCCAATTGCGGCGCTCCCGTTCCCGCAGGCGCACAGTTCTGCTCCGGTTGCGGACAAAAGGTCGCTCCCGCAGGTATCCCCTGCAAAAATTGCGGAAACATTCTTCCCGCCGGCACCAAGTTTTGTCCCAACTGCGGCATGAAGGCAGAGCCGCAAGGCAACCATTGCCCCAATTGCGGTAACGAGCTCCCCGCAGGCGCAAAGTTCTGCGGCAACTGTGGCACACGCCTTGCAGTGATCTGCACAAGCTGCGGCAAGGAGCTGACTCCCGGTACAAAATTCTGTGACAACTGCGGAACCCCCACACAACAAGGCTAAAGAAAAGGAGATACCGTAATGAAAATTAAAAAGCTTCGTTTTCGTCTCAGCTCGATGATCTTCGTTGTGATCATCGCCGCTATCTGGAATCTTTTGGTCTTTATGCTCTCCAATCCCGATAACCGCGAATTCCTCTTCTGGGGCGGTTACACCTTTGCGATGATCGCCTTTGTCATCACAGCGGCAATGGCAGCCCTCGCACCCGGAGACAAAGACGCTTCCATTTCGTCAAGAACCCCTGCCCTTTTGTATACCGGCGTTTACTTTATCGTTTCGTTGATCCTGAACACGATCTTCGTTATCATCTCCAAGGGTGACAACCGTTTGGTCGTCGTTCTTCCAAACATCCTCATCCTTCTCGTATATGCTGCTGCGATGGTATTCATTTTCTACGCATCCGGCCGCATTGCACAAAACGACAAGGAGCTGTACGGCGGTGCCGCAATGCTGGACGGTCTGGCAATTCAGATCACCGGAATGGCAGACCTTTCCGAAAATGCGGAGGTCAAGGCAGAGCTCAAGGTGCTTTGCCAAGCCGTAGAATACAGTAATATCATCGGCAATGCCGAAACCAAGGAGCTGGAGAGCCGCTTCCGTATGCAGGTCATTGAAATTCAAACAATGATCGACGAAGAGGAAGAGCCCGAAGCAATCCTGAAAAAGATCAAATCCGCTAAGGTCACTCTCAAAACGAGAAACACGATGTTGAGTGTTTCGAAGTAAGGGGAGGTCTTATGGACGCAATACCCTATAGCTGTGGGAATTGTAACGCCTCGTTGAACATCGACCTCAAAACGCGTACGTGCCGTTGCGATTGGTGTCATCAGCTGGTACACATCCCCCGTAAAGAGATCAACGCAGGTCCGTCTGTACAAAGCAACGTCAAAAAGGCGACCGAGTATTTCCTGAACCGTGAATTCGACCGTGCGGTGGAATGCGCGCAGGGTGCTCTTGCTTATGCGGTAGACAATGCACCTGCAAAGTATATCCTGGCTTTTTACGACCGTTTTATTGCAAAAAACCGCAAAGAAAAAGCGTTGTACAACTTTTTCGAGGAGCGCCTGGTCGAGCAGCAAAGTGAACCGTTGGACGAGGACGAGATCAACACCCTCAAGGAGTTTTTCCTCGCCTCCCCGGCACGCCTGAGCGAGCATGAGGAGCAGATTTTGGATCTGGTCCGCGGCAATGCTCAGACAAGCGAAGAGCTCTGCGCATTCGTAGACGCCTTCTCCCCTTCCGTCATCGCAAAGCGCAATTCCATCGATTACCTGACCCAAGAGCTGGCAGACATTTACATGGAGCTTGCCCAAGATTGCAATATTCCAAAAACCTGCTATGCATTGCTCTCTTCAATCAGAACCAACCCCGATTCCCCCTATCCCAACGAAACCTTCTATCTGCGCAACAAAACCCAGCGCTTCCTGCACACCTACGTCCACCCCATTGGTGACGTGATTGAAGCAATGCAGGATGAGGAGATGAGGCAAAAATTCCTCACCGCCTACAACAAACTGGAGGCGCAGATTCTGGAAAAGATGGGATAATCGCGTCCACCAAATTTATTTTGTGCCCCAAAAAATTATATAAAGGAGTGACGTTTTCATGTCAAATGAAGTCCAAGTTAGTTATGTTGACCTGACAAACATATCCAACAGCATTGCTCGCACGGCTGCTGCTGTATCTGCTTTGCAGTCACAGACTACGCAAATCGGTAATAACCTCATTACCGTCAACGACAATGTGGTCCTTGTAGACCGCAAAGTCAATCAGGTAGATAGCCAATTGGCTGATCTGCGCGACCGCTTTGTAAAGATGGTTAAGGAACAGAGAATGGCAGCTGCCCTGCAGCGCGCACTCACCGAGATCATCCGTATCCGCCAGGAGCTCGAGCAAAAGTACGGCAGCTATCAGCTGGTCAGAAACACCATGCTCGGTATCCTTCAGGCAACCGATCTCGCCCTGGTTCGTAACGACACCATCGCAACCGCTTCCGAGCAGTTGATGATCTCCACTCCCAAGTATTGGCTCGCTCCCTGCGTAGTTGCACTCTCCGCATGGATCGCAGACAACAAGGAGCTTGCTGATCGCGCATTGAAGGAAGCCCTTAACCGCGATAAGGAAAAGACCGCTCTCGTTTTCGCACTGGTTTGCCGCAGAGCTGCTAACACCGACGACGAAAAGGTCAACCACGCAAGAAACCTGGCTTGCTACAAGTGGCTCAACATGTACTTTGGCATGCAAAAGGCAAAGATGATGCGCAGCAGTATCATCGTTTACATCAACGCTTACGTAAACGGCGTATTTGGCGATCCCAACTCTGAAGAGATCAAGCAGACCTGTGACTTCTACAGCTACGTTGATCAGTGGATGAAGGAAATTGACGAAAACGGCTCTCTCGCTGCTGAGCAGGCTGCTTACTGGGCACAGTTCTACCAGAGCAGATGCGTAGACATCAACGAGACCTACCCCACCCTTGCAAAGGTTTGCCCCGAGTTTGAGCGCATCAACGCTTACGTAAAGCGCATCAACGCCGTAGACGAGATCTTTGCTCACTTTGAAGGCATTGCAAACGCTTCCGTTGATAAGACCAAGCTGGCTAACATGATCGACAACGAGCTGCTCACTCTGGTCAGCAAGTTTGACGACGAAGAGGCTCCTCTGCGTGAAGAGGAAGAGCTCATGTCTGAGATCAAGAGACTGAAGGGTGATGAAGAGCTTGCAAAGAGAATCATCCAGGCAAGAAAGATCAAGAGAGCTGACCCGCCCATCAACTTTGCAGAACAGTTGACCCAGGCAATCACCTCCGGCGATCAGAGCGGCAGCCTCGCTTCCGCACGCAAGACCTCTTGCGCATTCCTGAGCAAGTACATTGTTCCCGCTTACCACAAGTTCATCGGTGAGAAGCGCGACGACTTCCCGCAGGAGATCACCGTTAAGGTGGACGATTGGAAGGGTAACACCACCGACGGTGCCAACAAGGGCAAGATGAAGGAAGATTACACCGCTCACGTCAACAAGAAGCGTGACGCAGAGCTTGCAACCATTAAGTCCCCCACCGCTATGCTGATCATCGCTCTGGTGCTCGCAGTAGTAGGCGCTATCTGCTTCGCAGTAGATGCGGCTCCCGTTGCTATCATCGGTTTGATCTGCGCTGTTGTCGTATTCGTATTCTGGAACAAGAAGAACGGCAAGGCAAAGGCTGATAAGCTTGCAATTAATAATAAATATGACCAAATAGTCAACAATGGATGCAGTACGATTGAAAAAGCAGCAAACGAGTGGATCGCTATCCTTGCTCTGGTTAACGGCTTTGTTCCCTGCAACATCGGCGATTTGGATATCATGATGATTGAGGAGGCAAAATAAGATGTCTGAAGAATTGAAGAATCAAGTGGCAGAGGACGATATCCTTGGCGGATTGGACGATTTTGCCAACAACAAAGAGGCTGACGAAGAAGTAAAGAAGGCACTGGAAGAAGACGAAGCAAACAAGAAGTCCCTTGACCAGGATAACCTGGAGGGCTTTGCAGCAGGCTTCCCCAAGACTTGGGCTCCCGAGCCTCCCACGAAGAAATAATCATTTCAAAATAAAAACGTGCCGCAAATGCAATGCATTTGCGGCACACTTTTTATATTTTATTCCGCGTCGACCAATCCATTCACGTAGATCACCCATTTGCTGTGTTGTCCGTACACTACCGTTCCGTAAAATTCTCCGCTGATGGAAGTTATTCCCTCCCACGTTCCACTCATGTCCACCCAAACCTGCTCATTCGTATCAGTCAGGGTAACCACGCGCTCATCGAGCCAAAGATCAGAAAGATAAAATTCTCTCGAGGAGTGATAGGCTACTTCATACGCGCCTTCGTAAGTGACGTATGCGCCCTCGGAAATATCACGTTGAATCATGGAAAGCTGTTTGAATTGCGGCAGAATCAATAACGCCAGCAAGGCACTAAAAAGCAACGTCAAAACGACCTGCATCAAAATCTCTTTCTGCTTTTTATACTTCCCTTTTATTTTTCGTGAACCGGCAAACAAAATACGCAGGATCACACGTACACGTGGGCTTTTGATCTTGCCATCCTCCAAGCGGTGGTAAAAAATCGGCAAAATCCAAATCACTGCCAAAATAAGCAGCAGCAATCCAAAAGGAATACACAATGTGGCAATGCATCGCGCTTGAAGCGACTGCAAACTTCTTTCTATTACCCCTTCCATTTCTTTCTCACCCCAAAATATCGGAAAGATTGCTTTGTATTGCGGCGGCAACGTCGGGCTTGTTCATGGAGTAAACGTGCACGTTTGTGATGCCGTTTGCAAACAGGTCGATGATCTGATCGGTGGCGTAGGCAATTCCCGCCTGCTTCATAGCGGCAGGAGAAGTACCAAATTTATCCACCAAGGCTTTGAACCGTTGCGGCATAAATGAGCCCGAGAGCTTGATGGCACGCTCGATCTGGTTGCCGTTGGTAATAGGCATAATGCCTGGAATAATCGGTACGGTAATGCCCGCCGCACGAATCTGTCCGATCTTTGCGTGCACGGTCTCCTTTGTGGAGGAAACGCAGGTCAAATGTGCCAGGGTGGGAACGTTGTAATGCTCCTTGATGTTCTGCGTGATCTCCATGGTGTAGCGGCTGGTTCCGCCGCCTGCGCCGTAGGTTACGCTCATAAACGCGGGGTGCAGCTTGGCAATCTCCTCGGTGGCTTGCTTGACGCTCTCAAATGAGGTGTCCGTTTTGGGCGGAAAGACCTCAAACGAAAGCGAAAGACGATCCTTTTGAAATAACTGTGTCAGCTTCATAAACGATTCCTTCTTTGCTTTTATTGACCTTATTATAACACACTCCCACATTGAATGCAAGTAAAATGCAAAAAAATCACACCTTTTTAAAAAAATCCCTTGACAACTCCGTTTTTTTCTGCTATAATAACATTAGTTAGCATATGCTAACTTGTTTTCTTTCTTTTTTATTGTCTTTCGGTTAGCACAAGCTAACCGATGGAGGAAAATGCTCTCCAGAAGGAGGTTGATGATAGAATGTCAGAAGAACTGTTGCTCCGCCACTGCTCCCCTACCTTGGCAGGGATGAAAACAGGCAGCCTCTTCTCCTGCCCCTGCCCTTCCGCAAAAGCATTGGCGCATCGCATTCGCCGCTACAATCGACAGCTGAGTGCCAAGGGCTTGCGCATCATTCCCCTGCGCTTCGACCAAAACCGCGCCCTCATTTACGTTTACCGACCCAAAAAGTTGATGCAGGACCTCTCACACCCCGAAGCGCGTGCCTTGCTTGCAGACCTCGGCTATCACTATGCTACCGCCGAGCAATGCGTTGCACAGCTGTGCCGGCGCTTGCGTCAATCCAAGAATTTTCCGCACGAGATCGGCTTGTTTTTGGGCTACCCCATCGAGGACGTCAAAGGCTTCTTGTGCCCGGATTGCGCCCCTACCTGTATCGGTTGTTGGAAAGCCTATGGGGACCCCGAAAAGGCAAAAAAGCTGTTTTGCAAATACCGCAAATGCACGCGCGTGTACCTGCACAGTCATACCAACGGCAACACTTTGGAACGGTTGACCGTGGCGTGCTGATAGCAAAAGGGCTGTCTCAAGTTGAGACAGCCCTTAATTGTATAACGAAAACCACCCGCTTAGCGGGGGGCGTTATACAAAAAAAGCACCGCAAGTGCCAAGGCACTTGCGGTGCGGTGTTTTTTGGAAGTGTTCTTCCAAATTAGTCTTCGTTCGGAACGTACTGAGGATTCTTGAACTTCTCAAGAGTCAGCTGCATAGCCTCTTCTGCAACGTCCATGTTGTTGATCTTAGAGGTGAGCTGGTTGGAAGGTGCTGTGTCTGCATTCAGGATGGTGTCCTGGAACAGACCCCAGTTGTACAGACCTGCAATATCGTAAGAAAGAGAGCTCTTAATGATATCCATAACCTCACGGGAGCCCTTGTCTCCTGCAACGGTGAGATACATGGTCTTGGTGTAGTATGCGTCCATGGTGGAATCCTTCAGGCTGGAGTAAACTGCAAACACCTGCAGCAGCAAGCCTGCGTTCTTCGCATCGGTGCACATTGAGGGGATTGCCCATACGTGATGGCAGGATTGGAAATAGATCGCGCACGCGTAATCGTCACCCTCCTCGTACAACGGGTTCGGAAGAATACCGTACTCAAATTGTGCGCTCGTGTACAGTTGCTTACGAACGTCCCAAAGCGTCATATCAGTAAAGAGCGTACCACCGCCAAAGAAGTTGGTCTTTCTCGGACCGGAGTTACCGTTGGGGATCCAACTGTTGCTCACGGTATTGAAGTTACGGAGAATATACTCATAGATCTCAACGTTTCTATCCTCAGCAATAACGAGCTCGGGATAGCCGTCTTCATCGATCTCAGAAATGCGTCCACCTGCACCGAAGAAGTAGTACAAAGGAGATGCGCTGTATTGGAAGTAACCAACGGTATCGTTCTTGCTTACGTCAAGAGGTCCGTCAGACTTGTTCTGGTCAACGTTGCAAAGCTCTGCAATGGTGAGCATGGTATCCATGGTCCACAGTTTCTCGGTTACGAGCTCGTAGATGTTTGCATAGATGTCTTCGCCAAAGGTATCAACGATGGTCTCGGAGAGGTCGTTGTACATCTGCATGTTGACGATGGTGGGTGCGAAGTTATCCATAGAGGAGATGTTCATATCACCGCTGAGGTAGTAGAGCTTACCGCCCATGGAAAACTGCTTTACGGAGTTCTGGTCGAACGCGGGGTGCTCCAGATCAACGTAATCCAGCGTGTGCACGTCCTGAAGCAGATTACCGGTTGCCGCAGTAGCTGCGGAAATGGTCTTGATGATGGTAGCATCGTGCTTTTCACCATTGGTGTAAAAGGTGTTGAGCTCCTTATACATATTGCCAACCTGTGGAACCATAGCGATGCGGATGTTGTAGGTTTCCTGAATGGTTTGATTTCTGGTGTATACAGCGAAGGAAAGAGCGTCCTCGCTGGTTTCCGCTACCCAAAAATCCTCGCAATAAAAGGCCTGGTTAGAGTCGTCTGCTGAAACAAATCCTTCAGCGGCGTTGGAAGCCTTATGTACCTTGTAGACGTACTGACCGCCGTTACCATCGGTCAATTGAAGGACGGGAGGCATTACGACTGCACCGTCGGCAGTAGTCGTCTCTCCGTCATCGGGGTTGTTCGCTCCGCCGTTATCTACAGTCGTGTCGTTGCCATCACCATTGCCGCAAGCAGCAAGGCAAGGAACCAACATGACTACAGCCAGCAACAGAACCAACAGTTTTGTGATTGTTTTCATAAGTTTCCTCCTATATAAAATAAATCCCAAAAAACTCGTTTGGGCGTGTCTATATTATATATAAAAAACGTAATTTCGTCAATTCGCAAAACACACAAAAAACGCAATTCCCTTTTGTGCAATATAGCTAAAAATCAATTTTTTCAAAACGTTAAGCAAAAAAAGCACCGCAAGTGCCAAGGCACTTGCGGTGCGGTGTGATTCAGAACCGTTCGGTCAGAAATTACTCTTCGGGAACGTACTGAGGATTCTTGAACTTCTCAAGAGTCAGCTGCATAGCCTCTTCTGCAACGTCCATGTTGTTGATCCTAGAGGTGAGCTGGTTGGAAGATGCGCCACCTGCGCTTCTGATGGTGGACATGAACTGACCCCAGTCATACAGACCTGCGATATCGTAAGACAGAGAAGCTCTGATGATATCCATAACCTCACGGGAGCCCTTATCGCCCGCAACGGTGAGGTACATGGTCTTGGTGTAGTATGCGTCCATGGTGGAATCCTTCAGGCTGGAGTAGACTGCAAATACCTGGAGGAGTCTGCCTGCGTACTCTTCATTGCCGCACATGGAGGGGATTGCCCACAGGTGGTGGCAGTTCTGGAAGTAGATTGCGCATGCATAATCGTTGCCCTCTTCAAACAGGGGGTTCGGGAGAATACCGTACTCGAAGGTAGCGGTGGTGTAAAGGCCCTTACGTACGTCCCAAAGGGTCATATCGGTAAAGAGTGTACCGCCGCCGTAGAAGTTGGTCTTTCTATCGCCGGATGCGCCTTGAGGAATCCAGCTGTTCTTTACGGTATTGAAGTTACGAATGAGGTACTCGTAGATCTCAACGTTCTTATCTTCAGCGATAACGAGCTCGGGGTAACCGTCCTCGTCGATCTCGGAGATACGTCCGCCTGCACCGTAGAAGTAGTACAGAGGAGAAGCAGAGTACATGAAGTAACCAACGGTGTCGCCCTTGGTTACGCTAAGAGCGCCGTCAGACTTGTTCTGGTCAACATTTGCCAGCTCGGCAATGGTGAGCATGGTATCCATGGTCCACAGTTTCTCGGTTACGAGCTCGTAGATGTTTGCATAGATGTCCTCGCCAAAGGTATCAACGATGGTCTCGGAGAGGTCGTTGTACATCTGCATGTTAACAATGGTGGGAGCGTAGTTATCCATGGAGGAGATGTTCATATCACCGCTGAGGTAATAGAGCTTACCGCCCATAGAGAGCTGCTTTACGGAGTTCTGGTCGAACGCGGGGTGCGTTAGATCAACGTGCTGCATGGAGTTAACGTCCTTGAGCAGGTTACCGGTTGCCGCAGAAGCTGCGGACATGGTCTTGATGATGGTTGCATCGTGCTTTTCACCGTTGGTGTAGAACTGGTTGAGCTCCTTGTACATGTTACCAATCTGCGGAACCATTGCAATACGGATGTTGTAGGTTTCCTGAATGGTCTGGTTTCTGGTGTACACAGCAAAGGAAAGCGCGTCCTCACTGGTTTCTGCTACGTAGAAGTCCTCGCAGTAGAAGCCGCCGTTACCGTCGGTAGAAGCGGTGCCTGCAAAGCCCTCGGCTGCGTTAGAAGCCTTATGTGCCTTGTAGACGTACTGACCACCGTTGCCGTCGGTCATTTGAACCACGGGAGGCATTGCGACTGAGCCATCGGCAGTAGTCGTCTCTCCGTCATCGGGTTTGTTAGCTCCGCCGTTATCTACAGTCGTGTCGTTGCCATCACCGTTGCCGCCACAAGCAGCAAGGCAAGGAACCAACATGACTACAGCCAGCAACAGAACCAACAGTTTTGTGATTGTTTTCATAGGTTTCCTCCTATTAAATAAAACTTTCCCAAAAAACTCGTTTGGGCGTACACATATTATATATAAAAAAAGCACTTTTGTCAATTCGCAAAACGCACAAAAAGGAACACCCAAATTTGTGCAATATGACAGTTTTGGTCTTCCCTTTCGTTTTTTGATATTTTTTCGCTGTTTTTTAGCATTTTTTGTGTAAAATCTGCTTTGGAAAATAAAGAAAAAGTCTCCACGGGGTGCTTGCGGTAGAGCAGTATGAAATTGAAAATACCTACCGACAGGAAAAGGACGAGAAATTGCTGAAATTTCTCGTCCTTTTTTCTTGACAAGCACTGCTTCTGTGTCCACATAAGCTATTTTGATTTTGTCGATATGCCGTCGCTTTGCTCGGCTCGATATATTTGCCTTGCAGCAAATTCGATATGTTTTCGCTATGCTCAAACTCGATATGATATAAATCCGCGCTCACGCAGTGAGCATATCGAGTGCGACAGCACATATCAAACGCGTTAGCGTATATCGAAAATCCGCATTAGCGGATTTATATCGATGCGTACCTGCTCTATGGCAGGTACGCTACCTCGAGAGACTTTTTCCAAAAAAATTTTAAAACGTGATCTCGCAGTTCTTTTCTGCCGACTCGTAAATGGCGTCCAGCAGCTTTGCGCTTTCCAGAACGTCGTTGATGTTGCTGCGATTGGGAATTCCCTTCTCGCAAGCATCCAAAAAGTCGATGTCCTCCAGCTCGTGCATCGGGGGAATTTCAAAATCAGGACGCTCCTCGGTCAGGTCATTCTTGTAATATGTGAAGTGACCGCAATAATCCATGCGAACACCGCCCTTATCACCGAGAAAATCGATATACGTATCACTGATACCAATGTTTTGTGCCCATGCGCCATTGAAGGAAATAGACGCCTTGTTGGTGCGGATATAGCCTGTAACAAAGTCATCTACGTCGTTAACGCCATCCTCAATTCTCTTGGTGTCCTCTGCCCACATGCTCTTGTATTGGTATGCCGCCATATCCTTTGCCATCTCGCTGTAGGTGTTGGCGGTAACGCTCTTGAGCTCTACGCCGCCGAGGATGTAAAGGATGAGGTCGAGGTAGTGGATACCCCAGTCGATCAGCACGCCGCCGCCCGACTCCTTTTTATTGGTGAACGCGCCGCCAAGACCCGGAATGGAGCGATGCGCGCGGAAGGAGCAGTACACGTGATAGATGTTACCCAGCAAGCCCTCCTTGTTCATTTGTGCAATGCGGCAAACCGACTCGTGGAAACGGTTGCATACGCCAATGGTAAGCAGCTTGCCCTGCTTTTCTGCCTCTTGCGCCATCTCGCAGGAAAGCTTGTAGTTGACGGTGATGGGCTTTTCGCAAAATACGTGCTTGCCGGCTTTGAGCGCATCCATGGTGACCACGTAGTGTGCATAGTTGGGTGTCAGGACGAACACGGTCTGTACCTCGGGATCGGCAAGCGCGATCTTATAATCGGTGATGGCTTGCTCGGCACCAAACTCCGTTACGGCTCTTTCTGCTTTCTCTACAATCAGGTCGCAGGCATATTTAATGCGAACGTCCTCCATTTTTTTCAATGCGGGAAGATGCGCACCAACCGCAATTCTTCCGCAACCGATAACAGCAACGATCTTTTGCATATCAATTCTCCTTTATGATCTTTCTCAAATAATCTGCAGCAATGGTGATATCCTTTGCCGGCGTGTCGCCTGCCTCGCGCTCAATGGTCAAAAATCCGCGATAGCCGATCTCCTCCAATGCCTTGAGGTATGCGGTAAAGTCAACGCCGCCCTCGCCGAGAGGCGTTTCCTTGAACGCGTCGATATGCTCCATGTCCTCGGGCATGGGAATGACGCGGTAGATATACTCGGGATTGGTGCGCTTGAGCATAACGCCGTCCTTTGCGTGAGTATGAACGATGTATTTCTTCAAGCGGTGCACAGCCGCCACGGGATCGTCTCCCGTAACCATGATCAGGTTTGCGGGGTCAAGGTTGACGCCTACACCGCAAGAGCCGAGCGAATCAAGAAAATCGCCAAGCACTGCCGAGGTCTCGGGTCCCGTTTCCACAGCGAAATGCGCGTTGACGCTGTCGGCATACTGTGCCAGCTCGTAGCATGCCTCTTGCATGATCTTGTAGCGCTCGTGGTTCTTATCCTCGGGAACGACGCCGATGTGCGTAGTAACGATGTTTGTTTCCATCTCCAAAGCAAGATCTACTACCCTTTTGGAGCGTTCCACGTAAATTTTGTTGTCCTCCACGCTCATAAAGCCGTGACCGAAGTCACCGCAGATCGCGGAAAACTTGACGCCGTTGTCCTTTGCAAACTGCAACAGCTCGCGGCGCTTTTCGGTGCTGAAGTTTTCGGGTGCGAACTCTCCGCGCGTTCCGTACATCTGAATACCGTCCAAGCCCAGACGGCTCGCCTCTTTGATTGCCTCGTGGATCTCCTTACGGAAGGATTCCACAACGACACCTATTGGAAATTGATACATAATTACATCCTCCTTGCGTCAATAGCACGCGTTTGGTGCATTAAGACCATTATAGCATAAAAAAATGCGTTTGTCTACACCATGTGCTTATTTTTATTGGAATATTTTTGCTGTTTTTTCACCGTTTTTTCCCCTTCATTTAATCCGCTTTTTCTCATTTTTGTGAACAATGACGAAAAGTATTGCGCTCCAAAACATAAACATTTCTCCCAATTTTGATAAAAAACATCAAATTCGGGCATAAATTTGCATATCAAAGCCCCAATATGCATATTTTAACAAATTTCAATTTGTGCAGAATGCACAAAAAAGTTTGCCGATTTGCCACCCCCAAAAAGTTGAAAAAGGGGTTGACAACGCAAAAAAGGGGTGGTATAATGTGCGCGAATCCGAAAAGGAGGGTCGCTTTGGCGGCGAATTGACTTATGGAAACAACGTTTTTAACCAACGTCAAGCTTGATGAAAAGAAGAGGGATAAAATACTCTCCCTCGCCCTTCCGGACGAACCGATCCTGTTTGCGATCGTAGGTGAGATCTCTGCCTTGGCACGTTACGGAAGCTTTGTTCTGCTTGGAACGCGAACGCATCTGTTTACACACGATTTTGGCACCGATCAGACCTCGGATCCTCTGCAGATCTCGCAGATTGAAAAGATTTTCAACAAGCGCATGTACGGAAACGGTCTGATGCGTGCAAAGCTATGTGACGGACGTCAGGTAGATCTGTTCCGTTTCAATTTTACCGTTACGGCACTGTGCGATGCAGTGGTCAACTACGTCACCGACGTCAACGGCGGCGCCTCCCCCGAGGAAGCTCTTGAGGCGGTGGAAGCCACCTATCAAAAGCTGCTCTCGGTTTGCCCCAAGTGCGGACGTACCCTCTCTGCTCCCGGCGTTCCCTGTATCAACTGCATGAACAAGGGCAAGCTCTTCAAAAAGCTTGGTGCCTATCTCAAGCCCGAGACCTTCGTCCTGATCATTTCGGTCATCCTTTCCATTATAACAACCTTTTTGGCGCTCGTTCCTCCCATGCTGACGCGAACGCTGGTGGACGACGTGCTTCCCAACTACAACCGCGAAATGCTGATGTGGATCTCCATTGCGCTGATATTCGTCCACTTGATCAACTACGGCTTGAGCGGCGTACGCGGCTACATGCTCCGCATTTCGGGAAATAAGATCGTGGCGCGCATCCGTTGCGACGTTTATGAAAAGGCACAGCACCTCCCCATGAGCTTTTACGATAAGACCTCCACAGGCTCTGTCATCAACCGCATCAGCGGCGACACCGCAACTCTGCAATCCTTTATGCTCCGCATTACGCAGGAGGTGGTCGTTCAGTTCTTTAAAATGGTGGGTATCATCGTCATCATGCTTTGCATTCACCCCACCCTGACGCTTTATTCCCTTGCCCCCGTACCGCTGGTGGTCATCGGCTCCCGCATCTTCCGCAAGAAGATCGCCCCCTTTTATCACCGCATCTGGCGCCGCTCCTCGGCGGTGACCTCTACCCTGACCGATACCATTCCCGGCATTCGCGTCATTAAGTCCTTCACCAACGAAAAGAACACCGTCTCCCGCTTTGGCACTTGCGTTGAGGAGTGGAGAAGCACCGACTCCAAGGCAGGAAAGATCCTGCACACCTACCCCGCCATTGTCAACTGCCTGGTTGCCTGCGGAAGCGTGGTGATCTGGAGTCTTGGCGGAAATCTCGTCATTGACGCCATCGAAACGCAAACCGTTGGCAGCATTTCGATTGGTCTTTTGGTTTCCTTTATTTCTTATGCAAGCATGTTCTACGGACCTGTTGAGTTCTTTGCAAACCTTTCGGACTCCACCCAAAACGCCCTGGCATCCGCCGAACGCATTATGGATATTCTGGACGCCGAGCCCGAGCACGACTTTGGTAAAGGCAACACCGACGCCGACATTGGCGGCAGAATTGAATTCAAGCACGTCAACTTCTCCTTTGACCGCACCAAAAAGGTACTCAAGGACGTCAACCTCGTGATTGAGCCCGGTGACATCGTCGGTATCGTAGGCACCACCGGCTCGGGCAAATCTACCTTGATCAACCTGCTCCTCCGTTACTATGACAACTACGAGGGACAGATCACCGTGGGAGGCGTTGACATCCGCAAGATCGACATGCAGTATTATCGCTCACACATCGGGTACGTACAGCAGGAGCCGATGATGTTCCATGACACCATCTTCAACAACATCGCTTACGGCGATCCCAACTTCTCGGTGGATGAGGTCATTAACGCCGCAGATATTGCCAACGCGCATGAATTTATCGTGCGTCAGCCCGACGGATACGATTCGGTGCTGGGTGAGCGCGGCGTGGGACTTTCGGGCGGTGAGCGCCAGCGACTTTCCATCGCACGTGCCGTGCTTCGCAATCCGCGCATGCTGGTATTCGACGAGGCAACCGCCTCGGTGGACTCTGAGACCGAGCACTTGATTCAGGATGCGATCGAGCATTTGATCAGCGGTCGTACCACGCTGATGATCGCACACCGACTTTCCACCCTTTCCAAGGCAAACAAGATCGTCGTTGTTGACAACGGCAAGATCTTAGAATTCGGTACACCGCAGGAGCTGATGGAGAAAAAGGGCAAATACTACCGATTGGTACAGATCCAATCCATGTCCGACAAGGTCGCGCAATCCAAGCGCGAAGAAAATTTTGAGTGAGGTAATGAGCGATGGGCAGAATTTACATCGACCAATATACGGGACGCCTGGAAAGAACCGACGTGTATCGCGTACGCTTGACCCTGCGTGACGGCTCGGTGATCGAAAACCTCGAGCCACGCCGCCTCTTCCCCATTACGAACGCCACCATGTTTATCACCCTTTTGGATGAAAACGAGCGCGAGCTCGCCTTTGTACGAGACTACGCCGAGATCGACGAAGCCTCGGTGCGCGCCCTTGAGGAGTGCTTCCGCGAGTACTATATGATCCCGCACATCCAAAGCCTGATCAAGAGCGAGGAAAAATTCGGCGCGTTGAGATGGACGGTAGAGACAGACCGTGGCGTGGTCACCTTCCGCATTCGCAACCGCCACAGCGACATCAAGCAGCTGCGAGGCACAAACCGCATCATCATCCGCGACAGCAACGACAACCGCTATGAAATTCCGGATCACACAAAAATGGATCCGCACAGTCAGCGTCTTTTGTTCTCGTATCTTTAACCCCCGGGGGAGAGCTCCACACACGGGAGCTCTCCCCTTTTTTCTCTAAAAACCGACAAAAAGTATTCACGTTTTTCCGTATCCGCCATAAAATGATAGCAGAAGGGCAAACAGAACGTCTGCTCCTTCCACTTATTCAAGGAGGATCTATTATGAATAACTGCTTCTGCAATCTGTTTGATAACAACACCCTCTGGCTCATCATCATCGCCATCATCCTGCTCTCCTGCTGCTGCGGTCATTGATGAACGCCAACGGGGACTGAGTCGCTTGACTCAGTCCCCGTTCTTTTTGCAGCCTTATCCTTAAGGCTCCATCTCCTTCAGCTTTGCAAGGCATGCGCCGCAAATGCGCTTGTTTTTATAGTACACGATGTTATCAATGCTTGTGCAAAAAATGCAGGACGGTTCGTACTTTTGAAGAACGATGCGCCCTTCGTCCGTAAAGATCTCCAAAGCATCACGCACCTTGATGTCCATGCTTTGGCGGATCTCCGACGGTAAAACGATTCTGCCAAGCTCATCCACCTTTCTGACCATACCCGTTGATTTCATAATCAATCTCCTTTTCGTTGAATTTTGTTTCTATACTTTTGTCGACCTTATATATCATATCTTTGCAGGATGCGACAAAATTCGCATCCGCGTATATTATATACCATTTTTTCAATTCTGTCAAGACAAATTTTGTTTTTTACTTTTTTGGGAGAAAAGGACAATTTACCTTTTATTTTTTACAGCTGTGTTTTTTTGATTTTTTCAGGCAAATACTGTAAATAAACAAAAAGGACGGAGGAATTTTACCATGATCAAAGGAGCTCGAAAACAAATGATCGTCGTGCGCACGGGTAACAGCCGCTATTTTGACGAGGCGTATTTTGTACTGCGACGGGATTTGAAGGAGCATGAACGAGAGTCGGGAGATTTTTTATTCGAGGTCAATAAGCTTCTCTCGGACAGCACGCAAAGCTGTACAAAAAAGGAGCATCCTCGCTTGTGGCGCTGGCTGTTTTTCGGTGCGGGGAGCTTATGCGGCGGAATATTGGCGGCACTGGTCTTTTTTCTTGTTTTGTAGTGTCTAAATGCCAACAATCGAGGATAAAAATTTAAACAACCCCTTGACTTCTACTCTGATTTGTAGTATAATATAATGAGTTGTATGAGACCGTTATATACAATCCGCCCGACGGCTTTTGCGTGCGGCGGACCTGCTTTTACAAATATCGTTCAACCTTGACCGCCGGAGAGGGGCGTGGTCTCCGCGCGGGTAAGGCTTCCCTTTTTGTGCTCATTTTTGCGCTCAAAGGGCAATTTTTCTGTGCATACGGCAAATACAAATTACAATATTTATTTAGAAAGGATCATAAATTTCAGAATGCCAAGAAAACCAAAAAAAGGAAAGATCACAGGCAAGATTCGTATCATTCCCTTGGGCGGCCTTGGAGAGATCGGCAAAAACATGACCGTGGTCGAATACGATAACGACATGGTCGTCATCGATTGCGGACTCGGCTTTCCCGAGGACGATATGCCCGGCATCGATCTGGTCATCCAGGACATCACTTATCTGGAAGCAAACAAGGATCGCTTGCGTGGCGTGCTTCTGACCCACGGTCACGAGGATCACATCGGCGCTGTCCCCTATCTCTTGCGAACGATCAACGTACCCATCTACGGCACCCCTCTGACGCTTGGAATCATACGGAACAAGCTGGAGGAGCACGTTCTGCCCTGGACACCGAAATTGAACGTTGTCAACGCGGGAGATACCGTTAAGCTTGGAAGCATTTCGGCAGAGTTCATTCACGTCAATCACTCCATTGCGGATGCTTGTGCAATCGCTCTGCATACTCCCTTAGGAGTCCTGCTTCACACCGGCGACTTCAAATTGGACACCTCCCCCATCGATGGCGAAATGATGGACATTATGCGCCTTGGCGAATTGGGACGCGAAGGGGTCTTGATGCTGATGTGTGAATCCACAAACGCAGAACGCCCGGGATATACCCCTTCCGAGAAAAAGGTAGGCGCTTCCCTGGAAAGCATTTTTGCTTCCCATCCCAAAAAGCGCATCATCATTGCCACCTTCTCCTCCAACGTACACCGCGTACAGCAGATCATCGACACCAGCGCCCACCACGGCAGAAAGGTTGCCATTACGGGACGTAGCATGCTCAACATCGTCAGCGCTGCTACCGAATTGGGCTACATGACCATCCCAAGCGGCGTGCTGGTCGACATCAACGAGATCAAGCGGTACAAGCCGGGAGAATTGACCATCATCACCACGGGAAGCCAGGGTGAGCCGATGTCCGCGCTCTACCGTATGGCGTTTTCCGACCATATGCAGGTCTCGCTGGACTCCAACGACCTTGTCGTCCTCTCCGCTTCCGCCATCCCCGGAAATGAAAAGCTGGTGGGGCGCATCATCAATGAGCTCTCCAAAAACGCGGTGGAGGTCCTGCACGATGCAGTCGTGGAGGTCCACGTCTCCGGGCACGCATGCCAGGAGGAGATCAAGCTGATGATGGCTCTGACAAAGCCACGCTATCTCATGCCCATTCACGGAGAGAGCCGACATCTGTGCGCCAACCGCGACCTTGCCCACTATATGGGCATCGATAGCAAGAATATCTTCATCTCCGAGATCGGCAAGATCTTAGAGATCGATGCCGACGGCGCGCGCTGGAACGGCACCGTACCCGCAGGCAAAATTCTTGTGGACGGCTACGGCGTCGGTGACGTTGGAAACATCGTCCTGCGCGACCGCCGACACCTGGCACAGGACGGCTTGATCGTAGTGGTTGCCACAGTAGATACAGATGAGCGCATGCTGCTCTCGGGTCCCGACATCGTTTCGCGCGGCTTCGTTTACGTACGCGAAGCAGAGGAGCTGATGGAGGAGGCAAAAAATATCGCGTACGATGCGATCACCGATATTTTGTACGATTCCGACCCCGTCGACCGCGTACAGCTCAAGCGACGCGTCAAGGACGAGTTGACCAAGTTCCTCTACAGTAAAACGAAGAGAAAACCGATGATTTTGCCCGTTATCATGAATATTTGATCATAATTTGTGCATCATCTCTTAAAATTTTGTCTTTGTTCATATTCAAGACACAAGGTTTTCACAGAACAAAGATATAATATCTTTAATTGTGTTTTAGCCTCGTGCCAAAACACTCAAAAAAGAAAGGAATATCCATCATGGGAAAAGGAAAAAGAAACAGACAGCTTCATGTTGAAGACAAACAGACCAACCCCGCAAAAGCAAAGGATAGAGCTAAGAAACAGCAGTTCATTATGCCGAAATGGGCAAAGATGACCATCTGCTTCGTTCTTCTGGCAGTTATTCTGATCGGTGCTGTTGCAATCTCCCTGCTCAACGGCGGTATCGTATACCGTACCCGTATTCTGGTAGAGAGTAACAGCGGCAAGTACGACATCAACCAGCAAATGGCAACGTTCGTGCTTTGGCAAAACATGTATCAGCAGGCATACTACGAATATCTGTATACGCAGTACGGCATTTATGAGGATACCAACGAGATCCTGAAGGGATACGCTTCCGCTGCCGATTACGGTATTGCAGTCGCTTCCTACTACACCACCTCCGCTCTTCGCACGAGCCTGACCTCCGTTGAGGATTATCTGCTTGAGCTGGTAGCAGGTGCTGACGAAGCAGTCAAGAACGGCTTGAAGCTTGAGGCACACGACAAGGCAGAGGTCAAGGAGGTCGTTACCTGGATGCAAAGCGTTTACGCAAGCTCCCAGTACGCTTCCTACTCCACCTTCAAGAACTTCTTGAACATCGCCGTTGGCGACACCTTCCAGGTTTCCGACATTGAGGACGCAGCAAGACTGCTGGTAATGTACACCAAATACTCCGACTACAAGTCCATGGCTCTTGAGGGCGTTGCAACCAACGATCAGCTTCAGGACTACATCTTGAAGAACCCCTCCGGACACTTTGAAGCAAAGTACTATGCATTCAACGGTGCTTCCGAGGATATGATCAGAGAGTTCTTTGCAGGCGACTTTATGAGAGAGAATGCAAAGACCGCTTACGCAAAGTATCTTGCTTCCGTTGATAAGAAGGCTCTGGAGGAGCTTTCCGGTGACGAGCTCACCGCAAAGCTGACCGAGCTTGGCATTACCGCAAAGGAATACACCAAGACCGAAAAAGACGGAGAGACTACCTACACCCCCGAGCTGATCGATGAGATCGCTGCAATCGCTTTCGTTACTTCCAACAAGCAGAACTCCTTCCGAATTGTTGGCGGTGAGGATTGCGCATATCTCGTATACTTTGCAAAGACCGCTACCACCACCAAGGCTAACATCGGCTGGAAGGAATACACCGGAACCCTCCCCGCAGACGTTGAGGCTCTCTTGACCGACTCCATCAAGACCGGCGAGAATACCTCCGAGCACAAGTCCGCTGAGGATCTTGCAACCGAATTGATGATCGTTCTGGATGCAGACAAGAACGCAATGCCCGCAGATGCGATTGAGACCGTGATCAAGAACACGACGCTCACCGCAAACAAGACTTACGAAAACACCGCTCCCGACGAAATCGTTGAGGTCCTTTACGCAAAGGATGCAAAGGTCACCGAGGGTATGATCCGCCAGCTCAACAACGCAGGCGTTTCCTACGTTTACAAGGTAACCGCAATTGAAGAAAACACCACCAACTACACCGTTTCCTACGTCACCTTCGAGGATTCCGAATTCTGCGCGATCCTGCGCGTATTCGAGGATGAGTTCGCTTCCCTGCTCAGCTCCTCCACCGCAGCTCCCACCTACAGCCTGACCTACGAGGTATTCAAGACCCAGGTGCTCAAGTACGTGATGGATGACAACTTCCAGTCTCTGGTTCTCAACAAGAAGGCGGAGGCTGACTACGAGCAGATCGCAACCTATGCAGGCTCGACCAAGCAAGAGGACATTGATCTCTTGCAGTCCAAGCTTGAGTCTCTCTTCGGAATCACAGCAACTCCCTACACCAACAACACCACAACCAAAGAGAGCATGGATTCTGCACTCTTCGATTTCATTTTCAACTCCAAGAACCTTGGTAAGGTCTCTGTTATTGAGGGTGAGGACAGCGTATATCTCGTATACGTATTCCCCAAGGCGACCGACGATGCTGCCGACACTGTAAAGGCAGGTTGGAAGGAATACAAATATGACGATGCCACCATCGTTTCCGACACTGTTAAGGGCTACTACGATCTGATCTTGAAGGATCTTGCCACCGACGACAGAAAGAATACCACCGATAACAAGTCCGCTGATGATCTGGCAAAGAAGTTCTACGATGATATCAAGGCAAACAAGGTAACCATGCCTGCAGACGCAGACAAGACTACCACCAACGATCCCAGCGACAAAAACGCTACCAACACCGCTCCCGATGCGATCCTTGATATTCTGTACGAGGATAACGCAGAGATCAAGACGGGCACTTACTATCAGGCAAACGCAAACGGCACCTCTTACGTCTTCACGGTAACCAAGATCACGACCGAGGATGATAAGACCAAGTACGATATCACCTATGCAACCTTTGAGGATAGCGAATACTACAGCTATTTCCGTGCAATCAAGACCAAGCTTGATAACGCATTTGCAGTAAAGCCTTCTACCCTTTCTCATCCCGAAAGCTCCACCAAGGGCACCTACCAGGAATGGATCTGTGCCGGTGAGTACAAGGAGGCACAGGGCGACAAGGGTCCCGATCGCGTATTCGATCGCAACAAGGAAGACATCTCCTTCTTTGCGGCAACCGATTCCAGCGGAAAGGCAACCGGTAGCTACAACATCTACCTCATTGACGAGCCCATGAAGCAGGTCAAGAAGGAAGATGCGGTCATCTACGGCGGCTACCTGCTGTTCGAATCCGAGAAGGAAGCAAACAAGGCTCTTAAGGGTCTTGGCGATAAGACCGGCTTCCCGTTGGTTGATCACTTCGTTGCTTTGAGCGCAACCACCACCAACGACAAGGGTGAACAGTCCCAGACTGCTGCAACCGTTTCCTCCTCCATCAAGAAGGAAACCATCTCCGACGAGAACCTGAAGAACTGGCTCTTCTCCGCTGACCGCAAAGCAAACGACAAGACCGTACTCCAGGCAAAGGAAGAGGGCTACTACGTAGCATTCTTCATGTCCACCGAGCAGACCTGGCTCCGTACCGCAAGAGACGGTTGGATCTCTGCTGAGGTTGCTTCTCACATCGACCAGCTCGTAAAGGACGGCGGCTACAAGCTCCACGAAGAGAACATGGAAAAGGTGGAGGGGCTGATCACCACGGCTGAGACCACCACCGCTCCTACCAAATAATTACCCGATCGGAAATCTCTGATCCGCAAAATGGCACGGAATTTTCCGTGCCATTTTGTGAAGGATCGAATATACTGTACTGACTCCCCATATCAAATTCAGAAAAGGAACTTCTTTGCAATGGTACTTGATTCCAAACAAACAACGGTAGCTTACCGATGCCCGCATTGCGGTGCAGGCGTCATCAGCGCGGTCAACGTTTTTTCGCTCTCCGCAGATATGATCAAGCTCAAATGCACCTGCGGTCACAGCGAGATGAGCATCGTCTCCTCCTCTGACGGCAAGGTCCGCATCACCGTTCCCTGCATGATCTGCACCACGCCGCACCTCTTTACCCTGAGCAGCACGCTTTTTTATAATAAGGAGCTCTTTACGCTGTCCTGCCCCTACGCCTCCGATTTTGCACTCGCATTCTTCGGTGACGTCAACCTGGTAAAGGCAGAGCTGGCGCGCACCGAATTGGAATTGTTGGATCTGATGGAAAAAAGCGGACTGAAAAACTTTGACCCCATGCACGACGACGAGGAGGCTCTTCCCGATCCGCAGATCCTCGACATCGTCATGTTCGTCATCAAGGACATGGACGCTGAGGGCAAGATCTATTGCAAATGCTCCCCCGAGGACAACGAGCGCGACTACGACGTGGAGATCACTGACAGCGGCGTGTGCGTCACCTGCAAAAAATGCAAAGCATCCCGCACCATCCCCACCGACTCGCGCCTAAGCGCCCACGCATTCCTCAATGCCGATGCACTGCATTTGGAATAACAGAGTAAGATAAGATCGATGTTCAAAAAAAGGAGAAGCCTATGCAATTTTCGGATCTTGCAAAACTGCGACAATCCTGCCGGAGCTACAATCCACAAAAAGCGGTAGAAGAGGAAAAGATCAACGCAATGCTTGAGGCAGCAAGACTTGCCCCCTCCGCCTGCAACGGTCAGCCCTACCACTTTACCGTTTGCCGCGGTGACGTGGCTCGCGACGTGGCTCGTGCCACCATGGGGATGGGAATGAACCGCTTTGCAGCGGATGCCCCCGTCCTTATCGTTATCTCCGAGGAGCCCTACGTAAAAACGGCGGCACTCGGTTCCAAGGTCAAGGGCAATGATTACCGCTCCATTGATATCGGTATTGCGGCGGCATATCTGACCGCAGAGGCAACGGAGCAAGGACTCGGAACCTGCATTCTCGGCTGGCTCGACGACGAAAAGATTCGTGCGATCTGCTCGTTGGAGCATCCCGTTCGTCTGGTCATTACCGTTGGATATCCCAAAGATGACGATCCTCTGCGTAACAAAAAGAGAAAGTCTCTTGACGAATTGGTCAGCAAGAAAGCCTGAACGATCGGCGGTGCGTGCACTCCAATGCACCACCGCTCTTTTTTTGATCTTTTTTTCGCAAACCTATTGACAAATTGCCAAAAAAGAGGTATACTATTAAAAACAACAAAAACCGATGAGGAAGAATAGTACTTTTGCAGAGGTGCTCTTTCAGAGAGTCGCAGGTGGTGGAATTGCGGCAGGCACGGCGAGAGGAATGGGCTTCCAAGGGCGAACCGAACGTGCGCATGCATCAGTAGGCTTCGACGGGGTGCGCTCCCGTTATCACGTGGCGCCGCATATGTAGGTATGCGAAAAGTGGAAGCATTCGTTTGCTTCAATCAGGGTGGCACCGCGAAAACCTCGTCCCTATTACCGCAAGGTAACAGGGCGTTTTTTGTTGGAAAAAATACCGAAAGGAGAATATAAAAAATGGCAAACAAAGAAATCCCCTACAAAATTTATTTAGAAGAGAGTGAGATGCCGCGCAACTGGTACAACGTGCGCGCTGATATGACCAAAAAGCCCGCTCCCCTGCTCGACCCCAAGACCTGCAAGCCCATTACCGCCGAGGAGCTGGGCAAGGTATTTTGCGACGAGCTTGTCAAGCAGGAGCTGGACGACACCAATCGCTATATTCCCATCCCCGAGGAGATCCTGAACTTTTATAAAATGTACCGTCCCGCACCGCTGGTGCGCGCATACTGCCTGGAAAAGAAGCTGGGCACGCCCGCACACATCTATTACAAGTTTGAGGGCAACAACACCAGCGGAAGCCACAAGCTCAACTCTGCCATTGCGCAGGCATACTACGCAAAGCAGCAGGGGCTGAAGGGCGTTACCACCGAGACGGGTGCAGGACAATGGGGTACCGCGCTTTCTATGGCGTGCTCCTACTTTGACCTGGACTGCAAGGTATTTATGGTCAAATGCTCCTATGAGCAAAAGCCCTTCCGCCGCGAGGTGATGCGTACCTACGGTGCAGACGTTACTCCCTCCCCCTCCACCACCACGCGCGTGGGCAGACAGATCCTTGAGGAGTTCCCCGGAACCACGGGCAGCCTTGGCTGTGCGATCTCTGAGGCGGTAGAGGCGGCAACCGAGCGCGAAGGCTATCGCTACGTGCTGGGAAGCGTGCTTTCCCAGGTCATGCTCCACCAATCCGTGATCGGCATGGAGACCAAGGCGGCGCTGGATAAATACGGCGTAAAGGCAGATATCGTCATCGGCTGTGCCGGCGGCGGCTCTAACCTTGGTGGCTTGATCGCGCCCTTTATGGGTGAAAAGCTGCGCGGTGAGGCAGATTACCGCTTTATTGCTGTTGAGCCCGAAAGCTGCCCCAGTCTGACCCGCGGAAAGTACGTTTACGATTACTGCGACACCGGTCGCGTTTGCCCCTTGGCAAAGATGTATACCCTTGGAAGTGGCTTTATCCCTGCGGCAACGCACGCAGGCGGCTTGCGCTACCACGGCATGAGCTCCACCCTCTCCGAGCTGTACGACGAGGGACTGATGGAGGCACGCACGGTCAAGCAGACTGAGGTCTTTGCGGCTGCAGAGTATTTTGCACGCATTGAAGGCATCCTCCCTGCTCCCGAAAGCTCTCACGCAATCAAGGTGGCAATCGATGAGGCAATGAAGTGCCGCGAAACGGGCGAAGAAAAGGTCATCGTGTTCGGCTTGACCGGTACGGGATACTTTGACATGATGTCCTATGAAAAATTCCACGACGGCAGAATGACCGACTACGCGCCTACCGACGATGAGATTGCCGCAGGACTTTCCAAAATCCCGAAGCTTTAATTGATTTTAAAAAGATGAGGGAGCCTTTTTGACAAAAGGCTCCCTCATCTTTTATTCCCGTGCCCACATGCAATAAAAAAAGAATGCTGTGACAGAATTGCCACAACACAACAGATATATTATATCATACTTTTTTGCATTTGTAAAGGGGTAATTTGCGCGTGCACCGAAATTTCTCCTTTTTGCCCAAAAACGGGGTTAAAATTTCTTGCACATTGCCATATTGCAATTTGCAAAAAAGTGTGCTATACTATAAGTGACCAAAAGAAAAGGAGGTACGGTCCGATGAAACACTAAGCCACGGGCATTCGGCATGGCGGGTCCAAAGCACGAAGGATACAGTGCGTGGAGAGAAAAGAAAAAAACGGTAGAAATAAAAAAATGGGTAGACGAGGACACAATAAAACAACCGTGTCAAAAGGAGTAGATATATCACACGGCGGTGTAACGCTTCAATATAGATTTTTAAAATGCTGATAAAGAGCATTTGTGAGTGTGAGTATCCAATCGTCACCGTGCCGCTGAAGAAGCCCAAACAATTCGCCTTTTGAACCGAGCGCAAAGCATAACGATGGGTATTCTCCAAAGAGAAAAAAAGAAAAAAGTGTGTTATCGGAGTTGTGAAACGGAAGAAAAAGGCAGACTATAGAAAGAGAGGATCACAAAAGATGTTAGATACTAAGAACGAACAGAAGTGACCCTTGATTGTGGGATTACAACTACAGTCAAGGGTCACTTCTATTTTTGGCGATTGGTTCAAGTGCGCAGGGACGCTCCCCTGCCCTTTTTTATTTTTCAGAGTCCTTAAAATAGTACAAGAAGTCCCAATCCAGGGAGCGATACTCCTCGGCTGTCATCCAGTCGTCGGAGGAATCCTTAAAATCCTTGATCTCGGCATCGTAATACGCCACCGAGTAGCAGTACGGATATTGCGTTGCGCCGGAGTAATAGTTGATGGCGGCGTACATGTCGGGAACAAGCTTGCCCTCTTCCCACACGTACTTGGTGGTCTTATCGCAGGTACTGTATCCATCCTCGCCGCGCATCTCTGCGGTTTGCGAAAAAGCGAAGATCGCTTGCAAACGCGCGTCTGCGTAAATATTGCAAAGTCCCGAAAGCTCTGTCGACTCGGTAAAGGACAAGCGATCGGCATCGCGCAGCCAACAAACGTAGGAAACGCAATCCTTCGTCTTTTCCACCGCGATCAGAAGATCCAAAAGTCCGTCAAAATTGAGATCCTGCAATTCAAAGCCGTACGTACCGCCCAAATTTCCAATCTCGCGGTCTGCCTTTACCCGTTGCGACCAGATCAGGCTTCCGTCCTTTTTGATCACGATCTGCTTTGCCTGCGTTCCCGTTCCGCGAACGCAATAAACCACGCCGTCGCGCTCAATTTCATACAGCAAATCGTGGCGCTCGGCGGCACACCCCGTGCATACAAGCAGGCAGAGCAATAGGCATGCCAAAAAGAAAGCTGTTTTTTTCATACGAATATTCCTCTCCGTTTATAGATCTACGGATAGTATATCACAAAAGAAGAAGCGATTCATTGCTTTTTTGTAAATCTGTGCAAAAAAAGCGCATGACCTTCCTTCAATACTCGTGGCAAAGGCATTTGCGAGATAACCAGCAACAGCGCGCAGGCAACCGCACACGCAACACCGCCCTGCAAAAGATTGAACGGCACGTTTGCCAGTGCCGCCACAGCGCCGTACAAGGCAAACGCCTCGTAAACGTAGTAGCCGACCACCATGCAGACCTCCGCCCCCACGCCGCAAAGCAGAGCGCGCACAAAGGACGGAAGCTTTGAGGTAACACGCTTGATGCATACGCCAACGGCAACCATAAGTGCCTTGATCACAAGAGTCGCAGGCGCATACACCGCGTATCCGCCTAAAAGATCGGTCAAGGATGCTCCCACCGCGCAGGCAACGATGCTCCACGGCTCTAAAGGGAAGAACACGGCAAGCAAAAGTGCGCAATCACCCATGTTGACGTTTCCACCAAACGGCGTGGGAAAGGAGACCCACGTTGCCACGAATACCATAGCTCCAAGCAATGCGGCGTATACCGTTTTTTGAATTTGATCCGATCTCATATATCCCTCTCCTTTGGTACATTATTTGCTAAAAAAGAATGGTATTATTATACTGCGCTGAGAAGTCAATGTCAAGATGTTTTTTTGCAAAAATCCTTTTTTTTACATTTTTAACAAAATCCAATCATATCCAAAAGTGAAAAGCGGTCAAAACGCTTGACAAAATTCGCTCCATATGTTATAATAAAACTTGTGTGGTAAAACACTTTTGCAAATAACAATCCTCAATAGAGCCCCGGTTCCGATATTCCCCATCAAATGATACACAGAAGGTGAACATAAGATTATGGAGAAAATTTATAACTCAAAAATCAAAATGGACCGATCGCGAAAAGTTGTGCTCATTGGTTTTGACATCTTGTGCTATATTGTAATCGCACTCCTTTACTTTATATCTACCATTGTTTTGGAGAGAGTGATGCATTACGACCCCATCAACTATCTGATCAACGCCTCCATCATGCTGGCATCGATCATGATGTTCCGCTTTATTTTCAAGATCTACCTCAGCATCTGGCGTTACAGCAATACCGCCACCTACTTAAAAATGGTGCTTTCGGATTGCATCGGCGCACTTTTTGCCCTGTTCCTATGCCGTTTTACGGGACTTTATACCGACGTTTGGGTATTCGTCATCGTCGCTTCCCTTTCCTGTTTGATGGTGCTTTCATCCCGTTTTTGTTACTGCCTGGTTTACAGACGTCGCAAAAAGATGGAGGATGACGGTGCACATAAGATTCCCGTTGCAATTGTTGGTGCGGGTCAGCTTGGCGCAATTTTAGCAGACGAGTTACTTTGCGCCAGACACTCCAATTATCAACCGATGTTCTTCATCGATCGCGACACCACCAAGGTGGGTAGCCGTATCTCCGGACTGACCGTCTATCCCGAAAATGACGCGATTATTGATTTTATCAAAGATCAGGAAATTGAAGAGATCTTCTTCGCCCTGGCAAAGCTGGATCACGAAACCGCATCCTCTCTATACGAACGCTACAGCAAGACCAACTGTAAGATCAAGATCTACGATATGTCTTACAAGGATGCAGACATTCCCTCCGAGTCCAACGTCAAGCGCATGTCACAGGGCGTTTTGCACGATTTTCGCATTGAGGACCTCTTATTCAGAAAGTCCATTTCCATCGACAACAGCTTCTCCTCCCACTACTACACCGGTAAAAAAGTGCTGGTAACGGGTGGCGGTGGATCGATCGGAAGCGAGCTTTGTCGTCAGATTGCGAAATGCAAGCCCGCAGAGCTGATCATTCTCGACATTTACGAAAACAACGCATACGACATTCAGCAGGAGCTCTCCCGCAAATACGGAAACGCACTGAAGCTTTCGGTGGAGATCGCCTCCGTGCGCGACCGTGTACGTCTGGAGTCCATCTTCAAGCATTATCGCCCCGATATCGTATTCCATGCCGCGGCACACAAGCACGTTCCTTTGATGGAGCACAGCGGCTGTGAAGCCGTGAAAAACAACGTCATGGGCACCTACAACACGGCGGACATGGCAGAAAAATACAACGTTAGAAAGTTCATTCTCATCTCCACCGATAAGGCGGTCAACCCTACCAACATCATGGGTGCCTCCAAGCGGATGTGCGAAATGATCGTGCAATGCCGCAAGGACAGCGAAACGAGCTTTGCCGCCGTACGCTTTGGTAACGTGCTCGGCTCCAACGGCTCGGTCATTCCCCTGTTCCGCAGACAGATAGCAGAGGGCGGCCCCGTCACCATTACCGACAAGCGCATTATTCGCTACTTTATGACCATTCCCGAGGCAAGCCAATTGGTGATGCAGGCAGGTGCAATGGCAAAGCGCGGAGAGCTCTTCGTTTTAGATATGGGCAAGCCCGTACGCATCTACGATCTGGCAGTCAATATGATCCGCCTTTGCGGTCTGACTCCCGACGTGGATATCAAGATTGAAGAGATCGGCTTGCGCCCCGGTGAAAAGCTTTACGAGGAGCTGTTGATCAAAACCGAAGCCTTGACGCGAACCGAAAACAACATGATCTTCATCGAAACCGATGCGCCGCTCTCGCGCGCCGAGGTAGAACAGAAGCTGGCTGATCTGAACGCGGCGGTTGCCGCCTCCGCCGGCGAGCTGAGTTCAGATTCGATACGCGATGCGTTGCACCGCGCGGTTCCGACCTTCCAAAATCCCGACGAGGTCAATCAAAAAGCCGCCGAAGCAGAAGAAATGCAAGAAGCGGTTGCACACTAAGCAAAAAAATCGATCCCAAGGATCTGCACGTGCAGATCCTTGGGATCTTTTATTTATACGGGTGTACGGGAGCGAGCGGCGATCATCGCCTTTAAGGTGTCCTCGTCGATCACGGGAACGCCCAATTGCTGTGCCTTGGTCAGTTTGGAGCCTGCCGCTTCACCTGCCACGACAAAGGAGGTTTTTGCCGAAACGCTGCCAGAGACCTTGCCTCCCGCAGCTTTGATCATATCCCCTGCCTCGTCGCGCGTCATGGTGGGAAGCGTTCCCGTAAGAACAAAGGTCAATCCTGTAAAAAGATCGTCCGCAGGCTTTGCCGTAGAAACGGTGAGTAGCCCCGCCATGGTCAGGCGCAGACAAAGCTCCACGTTTTGCGGATGTGAGAAGAAGTTGACCACGCATTGTGCGGTGATCTCACCAAAATCCTCGATGGCACAAAGCTCCTCGACCGTTGCCTTTTGCAAGGCATCCAAGGAACCAAAACGTGCCGCCAGCGCCGTTGCCGCGACCTCGCCCACGTTGCGAATGCCAAGAGCATAGATCAAGCGCTCCAGACCTGCGTTTTTGGAGTTTTCAATAGCATCGACGAGATTTTTTGCAGATTTATCTCCCATACGGTCAATTTTGGCAACGTCCTCAGCTTTCAGCCAATACAGATCCGCTGCGTCGAAGATCAATTCGTTTTTCAAAAGTGCCTCTACCAATTGGGGACCAAGCCCGTCGATGTTCATGGCATCCTTGGAGGCAAAATGCTCGATCCCGCGCGAGAGCTGGGCAGGACAGCGGCTGTTGGTACAGCGTGTAGCCGCGCCTTCGTCAGCATCGTAAAATACGGGCTCACCGCAGGAGGGGCAACGCTCGGGCATGAAGAACTCCCGTGTTCCCTCGCCGCGCAATTCGGGATGCGATTTGACGACCTCGGGGATGATGTCCCCTGCCTTTTGCACCGTGACGATATCTCCGATGCGAATGTCACGCTCACGGATCAGCTCCAGGTTGTGTAAGGTCGCGCGCGATACGGTCGTGCCTGCCAGACGAACGGGAGAAAGGACTGCCGTAGGTGTCAGAACACCGGTTCTTCCCACGGCTACCACAATGTCCTCCAGCTTGGTCTGCTTTTGTTCGGGGGGGAATTTATACGCCACCGCCCACTTGGGGGTGTTTGTACCCTCGCCCAACTCACGACGCGTGGCAAGGTCATTGATTTTAATAACAACACCGTCAATATCGTACGCCAATGAATCACGCAATTCTCCAAGGCGTTGAATATGAGAGATGATTCCGTCGATGCTGTCGGTACAGGTGGTGTTCTCCAACACGTGGAAGCCAAGCTCCGAGAGTCGGGAGAGCGTTTCGGCATGCGTTTTTGGCGCGTGTCCGTCAAGATAGAGGCTACCCTCCTGGAAGTTGAACACAAAAATATCCAATTTGCGCTCCGCCGCGATTTTTGGATCCAGCTGGCGCAAGGAGCCTGCCGCCGCATTACGGGGATTGGCAAGCAAAGCCTGCCCGGCAGCTTCACGCGCAAGGTTGAGGCGTTCGAATACACTGCGCGACATGTAGACCTCTCCGCGCACCGTCAGATTTAAGGGCTCTGTCAGCTTCATGGGAATGGAAAAGATGGTACGCAGATTTTGCGTCACGTCCTCCCCCACAAAGCCGTCGCCGCGCGTCGCGCCTTGCACGAACACGCCATCCTCGTAGCGCAGGGAGACGGAAAGTCCGTCGATCTTCGGCTCTACCGAATACACAGCCCCCGAAACGGATTGCGTCACGCGCGTATAAAAATCGGTCAACTCGTCAAAAGAAAACACGTCGGAGAGCGAATTCATCTGCACCGCGTGCGTCACCTTTTCAAATTTATCCAGCGGCTTTCCGCCCACGCGCTGAGAAGGAGACTCCGGATCAAAATATTCGGGATGCTCTGCCTCAAGCTTTAACAGCTCCGCATACATCATGTCGTATTCGTAATCCGAAATTTCGGGATCGTCATCCACGTAATAGCGCTTTGCATGATAGAGCAATTTTGCACGCAGGGCGCGGAGTTTTTCCTCAATATTTCCCATCAAGTACACCGCCTTTCGTCATTTTTGGCAAAAAAACGAGTCCTTTACAGCACTCATCTTTTTTATTATATCATTTTTTTCTCCCTCTGTCAATCATTTTTTGCAAAAAAATAGATTTTTTATTCGCATTTTCTACAATTATTTTTTAAATTGTAAACATTTTTTGTCCTATCTTTACAAATCCATCAAAGTATGATATACTGTAACTGTAAGCAGGAGAATTCTATCTGCTTGCGTACACTGAATGAAAGGTAAGGAGAGCAAGATGAAGATTACAATTATCGGCAGACAAATGAACGTTTATGAAGAGATGAAGCTGCTCATCGAAAAAAAGCTTGCTAAGTTTGAAAAATTCTTCCCCGGCGAGGGCGACGCAAACGTGACGCTCAGCTGCAAACATAATCAAAAATTCATCGAAATCACCATTTCCGCTGCGGGGACGCTGTTCCGCAGCGAGGTAGGGGCTGACAGCTTCCGCGATGCACTTGACGATGCCGCCACCAACATTGAGCGACAGATCCGCAAGAATAAGACCAAGCTGGCAAAAAGATTGCGCGAAAACGTGTTCGTTCCTTACCCCGAGGAATCTTATGATGACACGGTGGTGGAGGAAGAAGAGATCATCCGTACAAAGACCTTCCCCATCAAGCCCATGTCCCCCGAGGAGGCAATTTTGCAAATGAACCTTCTGGGTCACCAATTCTTCGTCTTTATCGACGATCAATCGGGCGCTACCTGCGTAGTTTATAAGCGTCATGACGGCGGCTACGGCTTACTGATCCCCGAACAGGAATAAGACATTTGCTACAAAAGCCAAAAGTTTATATTCCCTGGGGCTGAGTCATTCAGATGCAGAAGACGTGATCCCGCCATCGTCGCCGTACAAAGGTACGGCAGAGGGCGGGAGCGCGGCTAAAAAACACACATAAAATATTGAAATCCGTAAGGATTTCTACCTTAAAAACCGCTTTCT
>JAFTKJ010000024.1 GCA_017453305.1 Clostridia bacterium | reverse complement strand
CTACGCTCAAGCTCGATATGATATAGATCCGCGCTCACGCAGTGAGCATATCGAGTGCGTCAGCACATATCGAACGCGTCAGCGTATATCGAAGATCCGCGCAAGCGGATCTATATCGACGCGTAGTGTCCTTAAGGGCACTACGCTAACCTGCTTTTCCTCTTTTTTTGCCGTATTTTTGCCTTAAAAATCCTTGTTTTTGGATAAAAAAACAAAAAAACGTATTTACTTTTGACTTTTTTTGTGGTACAATATGCTTATGGGATCATTTATTATAATGTAAAGGAGCTTCCTCTCTATGAAACCTAACAATTACGAAGAGCTGTTAGAATACTTATGTCAGGGTTTTCTTACCCTGCAGACACCCGAGGAATGCAGACATTTTTTGGAGGATCTTTGCACCATGACCGAGCTGCAGGAAATGTCCCGTCGCTTGCACGCTGCAAAAATGCTGATGGATAGCCATATCTATGCGGAGATTGCATCCCAAACAGGTCTCTCTACCGCCACCATCAGCCGCGTCAACCGTTGCCTTAAGTACGGCAACGAAGGCTACATTCGCGTGCTGGATCGTCTGAACAGAAAGGCACATCGCTGATGCCGGGTTGTGAGGGCTACGAGGCGCTGGCGCACGTTTACGATCAGCTGAATGCCGAGATCGATTATGCCGCCTGGGCAGATTTCTTCGAGGATTGCTTTGACCGTTATCTTGCGGCGCGCCCCGAGCTTGTTTTGGATCTTGCCTGCGGAACGGGTCGCATGACCCTGGAGCTTGCCGCGCGCGGCTATGATATGATCGGCGTGGACGGCAGTGCCGACATGCTTGGTGAAGCCTTTTTGCGCAACGGCGGCAAGCATCAGATCCTATGGCTTCAGCAGGACATGCGCACCTTTGAGTTATACGGAACGGTAGGCGCTGTGACCTGCTGTCTTGACAGCCTCAACTATCTGCTCTCCCCTACCGATCTGATACAATGCTTTTCTACCGTGCATAACTATCTTGACCCTGACGGACTCTTCCTCTTTGATATGAACACGCCCTACAAGTTCCAAAACGTTTACGGCAACAACGCCTACATATTGGAAGATGAGCTTGTTTGGCAGGACGGAGACGAGGAGGAGCGCGCCGCGATTTACTGCGGCTGGCAAAATGCGTATCACCCCGACAGCGGTTTGTGTGACTTTGACTTAACGATTTTTGAGGAAATGCCGGACGGCTCCTATCGCCGCTCGGACGAGCACCAGCAAGAGCGTTGCTACGACTGGGATACCGTGCGCACCTGCCTGGAACAGACGGGCTTTGAGCTGCTTGGCGTGTGGTCAAAATTTGATTTCACCCCTGCAAGCGACACCACCGAGCGCTGGTACGTTGCCGCTCGCGCCATCAAAAACGAACAATTACACCAATAAAGGAATTTTACTATGTCATCCACCATTCTGCGCGCTATGACTGCCGACGGCAGTGCGCGAATTCACGTCATTCGTTCCACCGATATCGTCAATGAGGCGATCCGCATTCACGGAACCTCGCCCACCGCATCCGCAACGCTTGGACGCCTTTTGACCGTTACCTCGCTGATGGGGTGCATGCTGGGAGAAAAGACCGACACCATTACCGTATCCCTCAAGGGCGACGGACCCGCAGGCACGGTGCTGGCGGTTTCGGATTATCTTGGAAACGTACGCGGCTACATTCAAAACCCTGCGGTGGATCTGCCACTCAAGTCCAACGGAAAGCTGAATGTGGGCGGTGCTGTGGGACACGGCTTTTTGAACATCATCAAGGACATCGGCACAAACGAGCCCTACAACGGCTCTATTGAGCTTGTCAGCGGTGAGATCGCCGAGGACATTGCCGCTTACTATGCACAAAGCGAGCAGGTTCCCACCGTTTGTGCGCTGGGCGTGCTCATCGGCACCGATTGCACCTGCCGCGCGGCAGGCGGTGTGCTGGTGCAGCTCCTTCCCTTTGCCGCACCCGAAACGGTAGACCAACTGGAAAAGAACGTCCCCGCACTTGCAAACGTTTCGGCGCTCTTTGACGCAGGCATGAGCCTTGAGGACATTGCCGCGCTGGCGCTTAAGGATATTCCGTTTGATATCTTTGACGAATTGGACGTAGACTACAAGTGCAACTGCAGCCGTGAGCGCACCACAAAAGCGCTTATTACGTTGGGAAAGCCCGACCTGTGTAAGCTCTTGGACGAGCAGGTGGCAGAGGGCAAGCCCGCGCGATTGGAGGTTGCGTGCCGTTTTTGCGACAAAAAGCAATACTACGACCGCAAAGACGTGGAAGCTATGTTTTAAACGGAAAGGAGAAAAGAAAATGAGTCGCTTTGTTTTTGACCAGGATCTGCACCTGCATTCCCAACTCTCATCCTGCTCCAACGACCCCGGGCAGACGCCCGCGCGGATCTTACAATACGCCAAGGAGAGTGGCGTCAAGACGCTGTGCCTGACCGATCACTATTGGGACGCGACGGTTCCCACCGCATCGAACTGGTACCGTCCACAGGACTTTGACCACATCGCGCAGTCCCGCCCGCTCCCGCAAGCAGAGGGGATCCGCTTCCTCTTCGGCTGTGAGACCGATATGACGATGGACTACACGCTCGGTATTCCCGAGAGCCGCTTTGACGATTTCGATTTCATCGTTATTCCCACCACGCATCTGCACATGAAGGAGAATATCTCTCCCGCCGACGCGCAATCCATCGACGCGCGCGCACGCGTTTGGGTGGAACGCTTGGACGCGCTCTTAGGGATGGAGCTTCCCTTCCGCAAGATCGGCATTGCGCATCTTGCCAGCAAGCTCATCACGCCCGGCTCTCACGAGAATTACCTCGCCACGCTGCAAAAGATCCCCACCGCGGAGATGGAGCGTCTCTTCCAAAAAGCAGCCGCGCTGGGTGTGGGAATCGAGCTGAACTCCTACGACATGAACTTTGCCGACGAGGAGACCGACACGGTACTGCGGATGTTCCGCGTGGCGAAGCGCATGGGATGTAAGTTCTATACCGCCAGCGACGCGCATCATCCCGACTACTTCCAAAAGGTGAAGCCGCTGTTCGAGCGCGCGATCGATCTCTTGGAATTAGAGGAATCGGACAAATTCGTCATTTGACGGAATTTGATGCCAAAACCACTTGACGAATCTTAAAAAAAGGATTATAATACACATAACACTTTTAACAAGTAAAGGAGACCTTACTTATGTATCGCATTGGTATCGACCTTGGCGGCACCAACATTGCCGCAGGTATTGTAGACGAGGAATTCAAGATCATCGCAAAGGACAGCGTCCCCACCAACGCAGAGCGTCCCGGCGCCGCGATCGTTGCCGACATTGCAGACCTTTGCAAAAAGCTTTGCGCCGACAACAAGATCGCGCTGACCGAGATCGCATCCGTCGGCATCGCTTCCCCCGGCATCGTTGATGACGAAAGCGGCGAGGCGATTTACGCAAACAACCTTCCCTTTGATCACTTCCCCATCCTTCCCCTGCTCAAGGAGCACCTCCCCGAGGTTGGCGAGTTCCACATTGAAAACGATGCAAACGCCGCCGCATGGGGTGAGGCGATCGCAGGTGCGGCAAAGGGCTCCAAGTCCTCGGTCATGATCACGCTCGGCACAGGTGTTGGCGGTGGCATCATCGACAGCGGCAAGGTGTTCAAGGGCTTTAACTCCGCGGCAGGCGAGCTTGGTCACATCGTCATTCAGGTTGACGGTCGTCCCTGCTCCTGCGGCAGACGCGGTTGTTGGGAGGCATATTCCTCCGCAACGGGACTGATCAATATGACCAATGACAAAATTGCCGAGTGCAAGGCTTCGGGACGCGAGACCGCAATGGTCAAGCTTGCCGCAGACGCAGGCAAGGTCAGCGGACGCACCGCATTTGACGGCTTACGTCAGGGTGACGCAGCTGCCATTGAGGTGGTTGACGAATACATCAAGTATCTTGCAAGCGGTCTTGCAAGCATGATCAACATCTTCCAGCCCGAGGTCATCTCCATTGGCGGCGGCATTTCCAACGAGGGACAGTTCCTTTTGGATCTGGTCGTTCCCAAGGTCATGGAACAGATCTACGGCACGGGCGTGGTAGCTACCCCCGATATCCGCATTGCGACCCTGCGCAACGACGCAGGCATCATCGGCGCGGCTGTTTTGGGTATGTAATTGAATACTGTATCAAAATAAAACACGCGGAGCACCTCGCAAAGAAGTGCTCCGCGTATTTTATTTTGTTGTAGAAAACGTAAAGCAACCGCTTAAAAAGTCGTTTCCGCCATCGCTGACAAACCATTCAAACGCTCCTGCAACCACGCGCTCGCAAAGATTGAGGTCGACCTGTACAAATGCCTCGGTTGGAATGCGCAGGGTCAACACCGTTTCTTGCTGCGGTGCCAAGCAAACCTTTTCAAAGGCGCAAAGCTGACGTGCTCTTGCACACACCGCCCCCGTGAGCCGCTTGAGATAAAGCTGTGGCACTGCGTGCGCGGTACGCCCCCCCTCGTTGCGCACGGCAATTTGCAGACTCCACGTGCCGTCAAGCTCATGCACGTCGGAGAGCGCACGGTAAGAGAATGCGGTATAGGTACATCCCGCACCAAAGGAATAGCGCGGTGCGCCAACCGATTCCCGATACCGCATAGCGCGATAGGATTGCTTATAGTTGTAATAAACGGGGATCTGTCCCACGCGGTCGGGCAAGCTTACGGGCAATCTGCCGCCAGGAGCAACGTCACCGTACAAAAGTCTTGGAATGACCTCTCCACCGCAAAGACCGGGATAAAAGCCGCAAAGCAATGCATCCGAGTATCGGTCGATCTCCTCCATGGCATATGGGCGACCGCAGATCAACAGCGTTACCACCGTTTTTCCGCGCTCCTTTAAGGCACGCAACAGCTCGATCTGCTTGCCGGGAAGCGCCAACGTAGAGCTGTCCACCCCCTCACCGCAATCCATACCGGATTGTACCTCTACTTGTCCGTTTTGATTGATGCGGCTTGCCGAAAAGCGGTTGGAGCTTCCCCCAAGAACGGCAAGCACCACGTCACACGCCTCCAATGCCTTTGCCGCGCGGATGGGATCCTCATGATCGGCGGCAGAAAACGGCACCTCGACGATTTGACTTTCCTTTCCCATTTGCTTCAGATAGTTGCGCATTCCCTGCAAAACCGTGGTACAGCTTCCGTGGCGCAGGGGCGGCGTATAATCCCCCATTTGCGCATAGACGTCATCGGCGTTCGGCCCCGTGATACCAATGCAAAGCGGCTTACGGGAATCGAGCGGGAGCAGAGCGTGTTCATTTTTTAAAAGAATCACGCTCTCCTCGGTCAATTGCCGAACGATCGGCTCGGAATCGGGAGTATAGCTCTGCCAATGCGTGCTCTCCTCCACGTAGGGATGCTCGAACAGACCTCTGTCAAATTTGAGCTTCAGCACGCGCAAAACAGCCGCATCAAGCTCGTCCTCTTTTAAAATACCGTGTGCAACGGCATCGATCAAGCGCTCCATGGCATCATCCAAAAGCCCCATATCAACGCCTGCACGCAAAGCAGTCGCCGCCGACGTTGCCGTGTCCCCCGTTACAGAATCAAGACAGTTGACCGCCAACGCATCCGACATCACAACGCCTTCAAAGCCAAGCTCGTAACGCAAAACATCGTTCAAAAGCTTGGAATTTGCACAGCATTGCACACCGTCGATCTCATGATAGGTCGCCATCACAGACTCTGCGCCTGCACTGACTGCGGCACGGGCGGGCGGCAAATGAATTTCGCGCAATTCTCGCTCACCAATGCTTGCCGCACTTGCATTAATGCCACCCGTCGTTTCCCCTTGCGCGCAAAAATGCTTTGCCACGACCGAAACGCCCTGTGAACGGATCCCCCCCACAACGGCACGTGCCATTTGTGAGGCAAGATACGGATCCTCACCAAAGGTCTCCTCACTTCTGCCCCAGCGTGGATCTCTGAGCACGTCCATAACCGAAACAAGGGCAAGATCAACCCCCATCTCGCGCATCTGCTTGCCACAGACCTCAAATGCTTGCTCAACAAGTGATGGCGAGAAGGTGGAGGCAGAAGCCAGAGAAACAGGTAACAGATACCCGTCCAACGCTTGATGCCCGTGTGGACATTCGCTTGTAAAAAGCACGGGAATGCCCAAACGGGAATGCGAGATCACACACGCTTGAATGCGGTTGCGCGTACGAATAGCAAGTGCACCGTCCAAGCCGCTTTCAAAATTCTTTTCTGCCCACGGATCAGCGCGAAACAAGCCGTAAATTGCGCCAATACCGCCAAAACGCTCTACCTCGCGGTAAAAATCATCGGAAAGCACGATCTCCTCTCCGTGTCTCTCGTAAATGCGAAAGCCGTACAGCGATTGCGTCAGCTGTCCAACCTTTTCGCACAAGGTCATTCGTTGCAGCAGATCCTTGGCTCTCTCATCAGAGGTAAGCCGAGGATTACGATAAGCTTCCATAAAACGTCTTTCCATCCAATTAAATCAGTCCGTCGTCCACACAGTGCTCGACAAACTCGGCAAAAAGTGAATTGGGCCAAGTGAACCACTCACGCGTGTAGCGCGTGGGACAATCGGCGTCAAAGCCCTCGTGCAGGTATCCCGTATCGGCATCGGTGGCAACGATCATATCCAGCATCTCGCGTTTTTCTTCCCGGCTCAACGCAGTCATTCCCTGCATCACCAATGCCATGTGCCAGATATAGTTCTTTGGCGTGTGGCGCGAGCCAATGCCGCGTGCGCATTTTCCCTCAAAATAGTACGGGTTCTCGGAGCTGAGCAAAAAGCGGCGCGTGTTCTGATAGATCTCGTCCTCGGCATCTGCATATCCAATGTAGGGAATGGAGAGCAGACTTGGGATATTGGCGTCGTCGATGAGGGAATAATGCCCCATGCCGTCGGTTTCGCAGGCGTAGATCCTTCCGTAGGTGGGATGCTCGACCACGCAATAGCGGTGAATGCCATCGTCGATCTCGGCACGCAAAGCGCGGCACTCCTCTGCGGTAGTCGCATCTGCGCAGACCGTTTCCAGCATCTCTGCCATATACCCCAAAATAACTGTAGCAAACATTTCGGAGGCGGTCAGATATCCGTACTCACAGCCGTCGTCGCTGGGGCGAAAGCCGGTCCAGATCATCCCCGTATAGGCTACGGGCGTTCCTAATCCTCCATTTGGAATGGTATCCCACGGCACCGGTGCGTGAGGACGGACAAAGCGATACGGCGAATTCTCACCGTGCTGTTGCTCGGTGCGCATCGTCCGAAGGATCACGCCCGCCGCCCTTGGCAATTCTGCGGCAACAAAGGCATCGTCGCCGCTCTGCTTCCAATACAAATACAGCAAGCGAATGGGATAACAGAGTGAATCCAGCTCGTATTTGCGCTCAAACACCCACGGATCGTTGCGTGGCAGATCGTCGGTGTGTCCCTCCCCGTTTGCCTCCTTGTTAAAAGCGTTGGCGTAGGGATCAATGGAAAGATACATCAGCTGACGGCGGATAACACCTTTTAGAATATCTCCCACCTCAGCATCCCTTGCCAGCGGCAGATAATGCGTTACCTGCGCGGCAGAATCCCTTTGCCACATGGCGGGAATATCTCCCGTCAGAACAAAAAACGTACCATCCTCGCAAGGGACAAGTGCCGTTTTTGCGGTGTGCAGATATCCGTTTTGATACATGGCGCACAGCTTTGGATATGCCGCAAGACGCGCGGCGTAATTCTTGACGTGTACTTCCATTGCGTTTGGAATGCTCATTTTTTTGTTCCTCCCGATGATAAAATCGATTGCTCCCGCAAGGAGCTTGGGGTAATGCCGCGGACCTTTTTGAAGGTGCGCGAAAAATAGTTGACGTCCGCAAAGCCGCAGCAATCGGCAATCTCGCTCACCGTTGCGGTGGTATTGCGTAGCATCTCTTCCGCCTTTTCTACGCGGATCTCGTGCAGATATTGCATCGCGCTTTTGCCCGTTGCCTCCTTAAAGATCTGACAAAAATAGCCTTCGCTCAAATGCACCAGCTCCGCCAAGGAAGCGGTGGACATTGCTTTACTGAAATTTTGGTTGATATACTGAAGGGCAGGCTCGACCTTGGCAAGGCAAAGCCTTTTTTGCGAATAGACCGCCTCCGCCTCCGAGTGCAGCGCATAATGCTTGACCAGGTGCGAGAGCAATAAGGAAGCATATCCTCTTGCCTCCAGGCGTTCTGCCTGAGTGGACAGTGCCCGACGCGCAGCAATCTCCTCTGCCAAGTGTGTGACAGTGGGATCGTGGAGCTTGCGGTAAAAGACGGTGTTCTCGTCCTCCAAAAAGGATGGAGGGATCAGCAAGCAAACGTAAGCGCCGTTGCCGCCGTCACCGCCGTGTAACTCGTTGCCGTTGATCACAACGCTGTCGCCCGGCAAAAGATGGATCTTCTCCTCCCCGCATTTGACGGTAAATTCTCCGCGCAAAATGCAATGCAGCTCGATGTGCTCGTGCCAATGCGTTAAAAAGCGATACGGCTTATCCTCAAACAAGTGGATGCGAAACGGATTTTTTGCAGACATTCGCTCGTAAAGCTTGATATCGTTCACGTATCCTCCCCCTCCCTTGATCTCACTTTTCAAAAATATGAAAATTGTGCTATAGCATCTTAAAAAAATTCATTGCAATCCGAACACAACTATTATATAATAAAAGTAAGCGGATGTCAAGAAAAAACGCGTAAATCGTTTTATTTTCTTGCATGCAAAATCCGAATCCGCAAAGGAGTTGCACATGAATTTTTCAATGTATTCAAAATTTGCGCGCGGCGTTCGCGACAATGGAATTGAAAGCATGGCAAAATACGCACGCAGTCTTGGCTTTTCCTCGGTGGAGTTTTTTGAATTCATCGGCGAGAATTGGCAAGAGGTGGTGCCAAGCGTTGAGGTCGCCAAGGAATTTCGCCACACCTTAGAAACGTACGGCTTGACAGTTGCATGCTACTCGGTTGCCGTTGGCTTGTACGATGCAAGCGCTCCCGACGGGATCGATCACAAGGCTGAGCAGACCCTGATGCGCTATGCAGAACGCGCGGCGGCGCTTGGCTCTCCCTACCTCCATCACACCATCACCCTGGGCAGCCCCACCGATCTCCCCTATGAAAAGATGCTGAAAACCGTGCTACCTGCCGTGGTGCGCGTTGCAAAATATGCGCAAACGCTGGGCGTTCGTTGCATTTATGAGGATCAAGGTCCTTATTTCAACGGCGTAGAGGGCTTTCGCGATTTTTTTGAGGCAGTCAAGGCAGAGGAGCCGTCGGTCGGCGTTTGCGGCGACGTTGGAAACACTTACTTTGTAGATGAATCCTCCGTCGACTTTTTCCGTGCGTATGCCGAGCACATTTGCCACGTACATATCAAGGATTACGTCATTCGTCCCACGGCAGAACGCGGCACCGACGTCTCGCGCGGCGGAAAGCACCTGAAAGAGTGCGTTGTGGGTACGGGCATTGTTGACGTCCCCACCTGCTTGCAAATTTTAAAGAACGCAGGATACACGGGCGCTTTTGCCTTGGAAAACGGACATGAAGAAGACTACGCCATGGGCGTTGCTACGGCATTCAAGCTAATCAACGATAACTTTTAATATACAGAAAGAAGGACCAAGATGAAAGAACTGAAAATTGCCATGGTGGGCTTTGGCGGCATTGCACGCGCCCACTATGCAGGATACCAAATGTTAAAGGAAAAAGGCACACCCTGCACCCTGGTTGCCGTGTGTGACATCAACCCCGACCAATTGACGCGCCAGATCAAGATCAACACCTCCGAGATTCCCGTTACGCTCCCCAAGGAGATGCACACCTACACAAGCGTGTACGAGCTGATCGCAAATGAGGATTTTGATATGGCAGACGTTTGCCTCCCTACGTACCTGCACAAGGAGATCTCCGTCAAGCTCTTGCAGGCAGGCAAGCACGTGCTTTGCGAAAAGCCAATGGCACTCTCCTCCCTTGAGTGCGAGGAGATGCTTGCGGCAGCGAAGGTGAGCGGAAAGCAGCTGATGATCGGTCAATGCCTGCGCTTTGACTCCCCCTACATGCACCTGAAAAACGCAGTGGAAAGCGGCGTTTACGGCAAGCTCAAGCACCTTAGCATGAGCCGTTTGAGCGCCCTTCCCATCTGGGGCTTTGAAAATTGGTTCACCAAGACCGAAAGAAGCGGTGGTTGCATTCTTGACATGCACATTCACGACGTGGACATGGCGCGCTTTTTGCTGGGAGAACCCGAGGCAGTCAGCGTGGTGGCACACGACGACGTAACGCGCTGGCAATGGGAAAACACGCGTCTGTATTACCCCGACGGCGTAACGGTTGAGATCACCGGCTCGTGGGAGGAAACGCGCGGCACCCCCTTTGTTGCCGACTATCGCGCTGTGTTTGAAAAGGCGACCTTGATCCGCAACAGCGGTGACGTGACGCTCTACGTTGAAAATGAGGCGCCCTCCGTTCTCCCGCAGATTGCAGGCGACTGCTACGCGGGTGAGATCGAGTATTTCGTTCACTCCATCGTGGACGGAACGCCTAATACCGTCAACTCCCCCGAGAGCGCATGCGCTACGGTCAAGCTGATCGAGGCGTTGCGCGCAAGTGCCGCTCGCGACGGCGAAAAGATCGCTTATACCCTGAAATAATTGAAAAAAAGAAGGAATAATATTATGAAACTCGGCGTTCTGATCAACCTCAACCAATCCTCCGACATTACGGAAAAGATCAAAAAGGTACACGACATGGGCTTTTCCTCCTGCCAGATCACCTGCTGGGATATGGCATGCTACACCGATGAAACGGCAGAGACCATCAAAGCCGCACTCACTCAATACGACGTCACCGTCTCCACCTTTTGGGCAGGCTGGTCCGGCAGAGGCTTTTGGAACTTCTACGAGGGGCAAATGACACTCGGTATCGTACCCGAGGCGTACCGCTTCCAACGTATTCAGGATCTGAAGGCAGGCTCCGATTTTGCCAAAAAGCTGGGCGTGAACCAAATGGCGACGCACGCGGGCTTTATCCCCGAGGACCCCAACAGCGAGCGCTACAAGGGAACGGTCTACGCTTTGCGCGAGATTGCCTCCTATGCCAAGGACAACGGACAGTATTTTCTGTTTGAAACGGGTCAGGAGACCCCCATCACCCTTCTGCGCGCCATTCAGGACATCGGTCTTGACAACCTGGGTGTCAACCTCGACCCTGCAAATCTGATCTGCTATGGCAAGGCAAATCCCGTGGACGCACTGGATACCATTGGCAAATACGTGCGCGACGTGCACGCCAAGGATGCGCTCTACCCCACCGACGGCTACAAGCTCGGCGTGGAAACACCGCTTGGCGAGGGTAAGGTCAACTTCCCCGCTTTTGTAGCAAAGCTCAAGGAGTTGGGATATGACGGAGTGCTGACCATTGAGCGCGAGATCAGCGGAGAACAGCAAACTAAAGACATTATTGCAGGCAAGGCTTTTTTGGAAGCCTTGATCTGACACAATAAAAAATACGCGACGCTCCCGAGCATGGGAACGTCGCGTGTTTTTTCTTTACAGCATAGGTTGTTCGATTGGGCGGATGGCAACCGTCATTTTGCAATGCTCCGCTTGCGCACCGTGAATCTCAATGAGATAATCCAGAACGAGCACGCCCTCCTTTAACAAACGGTTGTCAACGGCAATGGCATGCACGCAGACCTCAAAATCCGAAAATGGCGTGTTATAAAGGCATAGATGGCGTTTGTTTTCCTCAAATGTCAGCGCGGTGCGCACGGGACCCGTACGCATCATGGAAACCAGGGTGGGGTCGGCGCGATCAAAGCCGATAGAGGTCACGGAGCCCTCCATACCCGTCAATTCGCTTTCCTCATAGACAAGCTCTACGCGGCGCTCGTTGGTGACAAGTCGCCCCTCCATAAACATTTCGGTCGGCTCGGGCATCTCGCCCGTCAATTCGCGCAGCATTTCGGGGAGTGAGAACTGCCCTTCGTCGCGCTCCTCCTCCTCCAATTCCTCGTCCTCACAAAACATTGAGCCGTTCATCTCAACGCGCGAGGTCAGCATGTGGATCATCACTTCCCGTTTGGTCATGCCTCCACTCCTCCTCTTTCGTTCATTCTGCGGCGGCGCAGGATTTCGTTCACCTTTAACACCGCCAGCTGTGTTTTTCCGTCCGGCAGGTCTCCGCGCACAGCCATATCCACAAGCTCGGACAGCGGCACGCGCACCACCTCGATAAATTCGTCGTCGTCAAAATCGGTCTCCCCAAAGGTCAAGCCCTCTGCAAGAAAGAGGTCGATCTTCTCGTTCAGGATCGCGGGAGACCCAAGATAGGTGCCAAGGAAGGTCAGCTTTTTGCAATGCGCCCCCGTTTCCTCGCGCAATTCGCGCAACGCTGCCTCTCGATGATCCTCGGAGGCACTATCCAATTTTCCTGCCGGAATCTCGGTGACGAGCTCCTGCACGGCGTAGCGATACTGCCGCACGCAGATCACCTCGTCGTTCTCGGTCAAAGGCAAAACGGCAACCGCGCCAATGTGGCGGATGTATTCCCGAAAGCCACGGGCGCCGTTTGGCAGATTGATTTGGTCTACGTATACGTGCAAGACCTTGCCGTCAAAGATCAGCTCGGATGAGGCACAGGTCTCGATCAGTTTTTCATTTTCACACATTCGATGGGTCTCCTTTGGAACGTTCTCCTTTTATTATACTCCATTTGCATCGATTTGTAAAGAAGGACTTGCAAAAAAAAGAAATTTCTGTTATAATGATGGCAGAAATTTCTTTTGGAGGATGAATGATGGCAATTTTGGAGGAACACAGCCGCTCGGCAATGTTGCTTGGCGAGGACGGTATTCAAGCCTTGACGCGTGCCAAGGTCGCCGTGTTTGGCGTGGGCGGCGTGGGCGGCTATCTTTGCGAGGCGTTGGCACGCGCAGGAGTGGGAGAAATTCACCTGTTTGACAACGACACCGTTTCCCTCTCCAATATCAACCGCCAGATCATCGCTCTGCATTCCACCGTGGGAGAGCCAAAGGTAGAGGTCATGCGCGCGCGTATTCTGGACATCAATCCCACTTGCCGTGTGGTAGCACATCAAATCTTTTATCTGCCCGAAAATGCCGATGATTTTCCACTCTCGCAGTACGACTACGTGGCGGATGCCATTGACACCGTTTCCGCCAAGATCGAGCTTGCGGTGCGCGCACGAGCGGCAGGCGTGCCGTTGATCAGCGCGATGGGAACGGGAAACAAGCTGGATCCCTCCCGTTTTTGCGTGACCGATCTCTCAAAAACCAGCGGCTGTCCCTTGGCACGCGTGATGCGTCGGGAACTGAAGGCGCGCGGCATTACGCATCTCAAGGTCGTTTACTCTACCGAGGAAGCCAAAAAGCCGATCCAAGCTCCCGAAAATCCCACTTCGGGACGCGTTCCTCCTGCATCCCTTCCCTACGTTCCCCCCGTGGCAGGACTTTTGATGGCGGGGGAGATCATTCGTGAGCTGACGCAGGCGAGCGATCAGTGATCGTTCATGTGAATGTGAAAATAGCGATTGCGATACATGCTTGGGGTGATCTTTTCGTGGTACTTGAAAAATTTCGCAAGCAGATTTTCGTCCTCAAAGCCGCACATCTGCGCGATCTCCTTTAAGGTGTAGTCGGTATTGAGCAGAAGAGACTGTACGTAAGACAGTCGCTGATGCACGATCCCCGTTTTCAGATCGCACCCATACTCCTTTTTATACACGCGTGACAAGTGATCGCGCGAATAGCCAAAATGCCGTGCTACGTCCTGTACGTGGAGCGGCATTTTTGCATGCAGACGCAAATATTCCTGCAGCTCGTGCGCAAGCTTGCTTTGGTATTCCCCAAACGTACCGCTTTCCAAAAGGAATTTGGCAAGGGTAAGCTCTGCTAAGGGGCGGTGCTTTTGAAACAGATGCATCAATTCGCGCATGGTGCGTTCCGTATTGGGAAAATTGATTCCCGTTTTTGCAAGGTGCCATGCGCCGATATCATTGGTAGAAAAATGAAGCCAGTAAAAGGACGTATGCCCACAGTTCTCCTCAAATCCGCCGTGCTCTACCCCGGGGTTCAGCAAAAGGTACTCCCCAGGGTGTACGGTGTAGCGCCGCTCGCCTTCGTACAGCTTCAATTCCCCCGACTTGGCAAAGATCAACTCATACGTATCGATGGTGCGCGTGGGGTGGATCCACTGCTCGTAGGTTTCAAACAGCCCAATGGCTTCAAATTGAAGCAACAGCTCGTTTTCCAGTGTAATCATATCGTATTTTTTCACCTTATCAAATATTTTTTCCTTGCTTTTCTCGCTCTATTATACTATAATATTCTTGAAAAGTCAATCCATAACGACGGGAGGATTTTTAAAAAGATGAAAAACAGCAATTTTGTTTCTTTTGAACAGGTAGATCTGCAAAGCGGATTTTGGCGTGAGCGCTACGAGCTGAACAAGCAGGTATCGATCAAAAACGTGCGCGATCGCTTTGAGGAGAGCCACCGCTTTGATGCGTTGCGCTTCAACTTTTTGAAAAACGGACACCGTCCGCACGTGTTCTTTGACTCCGACGTGGCAAAATGGATGGAGGGCGTGGCGTATTTGATCGCCAAGGACCCCGACTCCATGCGCGAGCACGAGGCACTTTGCGAGGAGCTGATCGATTGCATGGAGGCGGCGCAACGTCCCGACGGTTACCTCAACTCTACCTTTCAGCAGATCAAGCCTGATCAGATCTTCAAGGATCGAGGACAGCACGAGCTTTACTGTGCAGGGCATTTGATCGAGGCGGCAGTCGCCTACCACAAGGCGACGGGCAGAGATCGCTTTTTGAAGATCATGGAGCGTTATTGCGATTGCATTGAGCGCGCATTTATCACCGAAAAGACCGCAAGCTTTGTTACCCCCGGTCACGAGGAGATCGAGCTGGCACTCTATAAGCTCTACCGTCACACGGGCAACGAAAAATACAAGCAGATGGCAGAGTTCTTTTTAACCAAGCGGAGTGGCGATTTTGTTGAATACAACGGCGGCTCGTACAACGAGTACAGCGCGCAGGATGACGTGGATATTTACCACTTAAAGGATGCCAACGGTCACAGCGTTCGCGCACTGTATCTTTACAGCGGCATTGCGGATATGGCTTTGGAGAACGGCGACGAGGTGCTTTACAACAACCTCGAAACCGTTTTTGAGGACATTACCGAGCGCAAGATGTACATCACCGGCGGCGTGGGCTCAACGCGCATTTACGAGGGCTTTACCGTTCCCTACGACCTCCCCAATCACACCGCTTATACCGAGAGCTGCTGTGCCATCGCCTTGATGCTGTTTGCTTCGCGGATGCGTTGCATTGCCAAAAAAGCAAAGTACGGACACCTGATGGAGCGTGTGCTCTACAACTCCATGCTTTCCTCCACCTCCTTGGACGGAAAATCCTTCTTCTACGAAAACCCGTTGGAGATCGCATTGGAGGAATACAATCGGGAGGTTGCTTCTTTGCCCAAGTATCGCGAGCGTCTTCCCATTACCCAACGCCTTGAGGTGTTCGGTTGCTCCTGCTGTCCCCCCAACATCAACCGCTTTTTTGCGCACCTTGGCGACTACGTTTGCGTAGAGGATACCGACGGCTTGTGCGTAGAGCAATATATCGCATCCGATCTGCAGTCCTCGTACGGTACCATCTTCATCCGCGAGCAATATGCCCTTGACGGCAAGGCGACGGTTTACGGCAAGGACTACAGCGCAAAACAGATCTCGCTCCGCATTCCCGAGTGGTGCCGCGAAGTGCGCGCTACCCTCAACGGCGCCCCCGTAACACCCGAGCTTCGTGACGGATACGCCTACTTCTCAGTCGGTACAGAATTCACCATTTCCGTAGACTTTGGCATCGCGCTCCGCTTTGTAGCCTCCAACCCCAATGTGCGCGCAAACGTCGGCAGAGTGGCACTGACCTACGGTCCCGTGGTTTATTGCCTGGAAAAAGCAGATAACGGCGCACACCTCAATCAGATCGAGGTAGACCCCGCGGCGCTTTGCACGGCGACGCTGACAAAGGATTTTCACAAGCTCTATTCGGTCAGCATGCCTGCCTATCGCCTGGAGGAACAGCAATCGCTCTACTACGACGATCACAATAACGCCTACACCCCCATTACGGCAAAGTGGATTCCCTATTTCGCCTTTGCAAACCGCGGAGAGAGCGACATGCTGGTTTGGGTCAGAAAGCTTGTTAAATAAAGATTATCATTATAGAAGATTTTTTCAAAAAACTATTGACAAAAAAGAATCGGTGTGGTATAATATTGCATTGGTACGGGCAAATGCCCGTCTCTCTGCCATGCAAATTTTTGAGTACAGCATGGTCGAATAGTCCATAGGGAGGTGTAAAACATGGAAAAGATTATCAATTCTTATGAAAGCATGCTGATCGTTAGCCTTGCAAACGGCGAAGAAGCCGCTAAAGCTACCGTCAGCAAGTTCAACGATCTGATTGCTGCAAATGCAGAGGTCATTCAGATTGACGAGTGGGGCAAGCGTCGTCTCGCATATCTCATCAATGATATGAGCGAAGGCTACTACACCGTGGCTACTTTCAAGAGCGAGAGCGATTTCCCGGCTGAGCTCCAGCGTTTGATGAACATTGACGAGTCCGTTATGCGCGTCATGGTAATCAAGCTTGAGCATGAGCCCGTTGCAAAGGCTGAAGAGCCTGTTGCAGAGGAAGCTGCTGTTGAAGAAGCTCCTGCTGCAGACGCAGAGTAATTCGCACCCGTTATCTTGAAAAAGGAGGCATTTTAAAATGTCCAACTTGAATCTCAACAAGGTCGTTCTTTGCGGAAGACTTACCGCTGACCCCGAGTTGAAGCAGACGCCCAGCGGCATTGCCGTTGTCTCCTTCACACTGGCGGTCAACCGTCGTTTCCAGTCCAAGAACGCAGACGGAGCTCCCGCACAGCAGCAGGCTGATTTTATCAGCGTAGTTGCATGGAGAGCAACTGCGGAGTTTATCTCTCGCTACTTCCGTAAAGGTTCTGCCCTTTGCGTCACCGGCTCTATTCAAACCAGAACCTGGCAGGATGCACAAGGTCAAAAGCGCTATGCCACCGAGGTAGTTGCCGACGAAGCAATGTTCGTTGACAGCAAAAACGAAGCCGGAGCTGTCGGTGGGCAGTATTCCGACACCTACAACGCGCCGTCCTACTCTTCTTACCCCGCAGCTGCACCTAAGTTCGAGGAACTGAAGACCGACGACGATCTGCCCTTCTGATCGAAGCGGCAACATGAATTTGAATAGGAGGATTTCATAAGATGGATACAAACGTTACCAAAACCGAAGAAGTTGTTGTTCGTCCGGCTCGTCCCGCAAACAACAACCGCAGAAGAAAAAAGGTTTGCATTTTCTGTGCAGACAAGGTTGCTTTCATTGATTACAAGGACAGCGCAAAGCTTCGCAAGTTCATCAGCGAAAGAGGCAAGATTCTTCCCAGAAGAATTTCCGGCACCTGCGCAGTTCACCAGAGAGAGCTCAACACCGCAATCAAGCGCGCTCGTAACGTAGCTCTTCTTCCCTTTGTAACCGACTGATTTACGGTCTGTTATTATAATGCAACTCCATTTTGAGCGAAAAAGACAAAAATTTTTGACCTCGGACGTGGAGCTGATAACAAAGGAAAATCAAATGAATAAAAATAAGACACTCTGTAAAGCTACAGGGTGTCTTATTTTGTTTGTTCTCCTAAGAAGTGGAAGCCCCAAAAGAATCTCGGCGGAGGCTTATTTTCCGTTCTTTTTGCGCTGACGGATGCATTCGGTCAGCGAGGGATGCGAATCCACGCGTACGCGCGCGGAGAGGAGAGACGCACGGTGAGCGTTCCGCCCTTGAGCGTCATCTCGGCATCGGCGTTCGACGCGATCAGTACGGGAGCACTAAAATCCTCACCAATCTCCACGGTGAAGGTATCGCGATCGGTCACCTCGCGCAACAGGATGAGATGGAGCGCGTCGTCTGCCGACGCCGCAAAGCCCGTCAGCGACACTCCCGAGGGCTCCTCACAGATGGGACGCACGTCCGCACGAACAAGCTCGTCGCGGTATCTCTTCCAGACGGAAACGATCAAGGAGAGACGCTCTACCTCTCTCTCGGGCAGGTGCTGCATCTCCATCCAGAACAAGGGGTTGGAGACCATCACAGAGGCAAACAGATAATCGGTGCCATAGGTCTCGGGGCGGAGCACGTCGTCCGAACGGTACTTCTCCGTAAAGCGGCAGGGGTTTGCCAGCTCCATCTGCAATTTGGACGTGGGGATATACTCCGAAAGTCTCCAGAGGTTGCGCAGGGTCGCGTGCGGATAGTAATTGCTCCAGGCGGTGTAACGGTTCTCCACGAAGAGCTTTCCGTAGGGCGCGCCCATCAGAAATCCGAGGCGCTGATTGGCGGTGACATCCAATTCTACAGTGGCATCCTCCCCGAAGTCAAGGATTGCCTTGAGAAAATCCACGGTCCTGCGGCATTTCTCCATCGTGTTCAATTGCAGGGCGTCCAGCTTGAAGCAATGGAAGCCCCACGCGTCGTGCGCGTGCTTGAGAATGGCAATATCGCGGTCAAAGTACTTATAATTCTCGCTGCAGTGCGGGCAGAACCAAAGTCCCGTTTCCACTCCGCGCGAGGTCGCATAAGGGGTGATCGACTCGATCCCGTGCGGAAATTTTTCCTCTACCACGTCCCAGTGCCCATCCCCGAAGGTGCGGAAGCCCTCCGCGTCAGTGCCGCCTGCCGTCTGCTTCGACCAGCCTGCATCCACCTGCATCACGTCCACACCGAGCCGTTGTGCCGCATCGATCTCGTTGAGCAGGAATTGCTCGTAGACCACCGCAGCGCCGCCGCGGTCGCCCCAGGTATTGGACATCGCAACCAGCGTCTTCGGGTGATAGACAGAGCGATACCATGCGCGGCAGAGTGCCGCCTCCTTGCCGCTCTTGCACTCTCCTCTGACGACGGAGCAGCCATCGCATTCCACTTGTAGCACACCTCGCTCGACAGAGATCGCGGGTACGACAATATCGGGCGCGGGTACGATATAAACCACGCTCTTTCCCTCTGCGGGTAGCGTAAGCAGAAAGATGTGCCCCTCGGTTCGTTCCAGCCGACCGCGGAATGCATAGACAGTCTGCTCCGACACAGGGGTGTCATGATAATCGCTGGCAGCACGCAAGCGCACTGCCTTCAAAATCGCGTTTCCAAAGCGGTCGCCCACCTCCTCGGTGTACGCGCCACTCACGTTTTCATATGTACAAAACTGCAGACCTTCAACGTTGCTGAACATATTGACCTCCCTATATTCCAATGTCTTAAGTTAAGCAATTATGAAAGGCTCTCCCTTTGGGAGAGCTCCCGCGATAGCGGGTGAGAGGGAAATCGTTGCATTATTCGCCCTCTCCGTCGGCTTCGCCGCCACCTCTCCCAATGGGAGAGGCTTTTTCGTAAGCTTTATTATAACACAAATCGGCAGAGAAAACAATCCTTCTGCCGAAATTTTGTACCGACAAACTCTTCGTTAAGAACAACAGAGAAAAAATACAGAGTGCTTTTTTATGCTTTGCGCAAAAGTTTTGGTTTTTCAATCCCCCTCTTTTATTTACAAATACTTCATGGAATTATTTTCGGGTTTGTGATATAATGTGACAGAATACTTGATCCATAGGAGCTTTTTATGAACGTCTTTTTGGCTACGCTGAACCCCATGCTGACCTTGTTTCTCTGCATTGCGGTGGGGTTTGTTCTCTACAAATGCAAAATTCTGCCCGAGGGCGCGGGAGCTGTGATCGCCAAGCTGGAAACCTGGGTGTTTTGCCCTGCCCTTTCCTTTATGACCATGCTTCGCTTTTGCACCCTCTCCAACATTCGTGAGCACGCCATCAATGTGATTTTTGGTGCTTTCTGTGTGGCTGCCTCGGTGGCAATCGCAATTCCGCTCTCCTGCGTTTTCGTCAAGAAAAAATCCCCCGAGCGCGGCGTTTATCGTTACGCCCTTGCAGTTGCCAACGCCGGATACCTGGGTGACCCCGTGGTGCTTTCTCTGTTTGGCGAGGTGGCTCTTTCCTACTATAAGCTCTTTTGCCTGCCGCTGAACATCGTCATTTACACCTGGGGCATGAGCAACCTCGTCCCCGAGGGTGAGAAAAAGACCAACGTGTTCAAAAAGATCCTCAATCCCCCCACCGTTGCCATGCTGCTTGGTGTGGCGGCAGGTCTGCTTGGTGCCGAGGCATATCTCCCAAGCTTTCTGCTCTCCTCGCTCGACAGCCTCAAGGTGTGCATGGGTCCCGGTGCCATGCTCCTGGCAGGCATTACGATCGCGCGCTTTGACCTGAAAGAAATGCTGACAAACAAAAAGGTTTGGGTTGCCACGGCGTTGCGGCTGTTCGTCTTTCCGCTCCTCACCGTTGCTCTGATGCTGGGGCTGAAGGAACTGACAAATGCGATCTTTTCGCTTGGTATTGGAAACAACGTGCTCTACCTCGGCTTTTTTGCCATGGGATCGGCACTGGGGCTGAATACCGTCGTCTTTCCCGAGGCATACGGCGGAGATCCCCGTACGGGCGCGAGCATGGCACTGATCTCGCACACCTTTTGCGTGATCTCCATTCCGCTCCTTTATACACTACTCTGCGCAATGTTCGGTCCGTTTGTCATAGCTTGACAAGAGGATCTATGTAAAAACCTCTTTTTTTCTTGAAATTCCGCCGCATTTATGGTAAAAAATGCAAAAACGCTCCTCCTTTCTTGAAATCTCCTTTTATTCATGATAAAATAAAATCGTTTCAATAAAACGAAGTGAGGTAAAAAATGAGAATTTATTTTGTTCGCCACGGGCATCCCGATTACACGAAAGACTGTTTGACCGAGCTTGGTCACAAGCATGCGGCTGCCGCTGCAGAGCGCTTGAAGGACAGCGGAATTGAACGCATCTACTCCTCAACCATGGGACGTGCCTGGCAAACGGCAGAGCACACGGCAAAAAAATTGGGGATCGATGAGATCACCCCTTGCGAGTTTGCGCGCGAGATCAGCTGGGGGGCTATGAATGACGAACCGATTGAGGAAAAAGGTCACCCTTGGCTTTTGACGGCAAAGACGATTCGGGAAGGCGGCACTCTGAGCGACCAGGCTTGGAGAACGCGCGAGAATTATTGCAACAACAAGCTCCTGCAAACCACCGCTCACGTAATCGAGGGGCTTGACGCGTGGCTGGAGAGCTTAGGCTACCGACGCGAGGGCGAATTCTACCGCGTGATGGAGAAACAGCCTTACAAAACGGTTGCGCTGTTTGGTCACGGGACCGCCTCTGCAACGGTCTTTTCGCATTTGTTCAACATTCCCCTGCCGCAGATCATCGGCTTGCTCTATATCGATTACACCTGCGTGATCGTGGTGGAGCTTCCCGATCGCCCGGGCGAGTTGGTCTTTCCAAAATTGGTTTCCACCGACGCGCATCACATCGCAGGACTGGAAATCGAAAACGTGTACGGAAATTGAATATCAACCCAAAAAGAGGGTGAGTACCGAATGCAATCGCATGGAGTACGCCCTCTTTTTTATTTTGTATCAGGCAAATTTTTTCTCGGTCTCTTGACAAAAAAAAAGGAAAATGCTATAATGAAAGCGGAGGAGGAGTTACAAATCCCCACAACAAAAGAAAAAAGCAGAAAAGGAGGCGCTTTTATGAACGTACAAAACCGCATTTTATCCGTATTACTGGTACTGATCTTACTGATGCTGACAGCGTGTGATCCGGCATCCACGGAAATAGCCGAAAGCACCACCGATATCACAGAGACAACCAAGCCCACTGAAGCCGAGCGCACAACGGATGACGAAACCTCCGCCGAGCCGAGCGAAACAACGGATGACGAAACCTCCGCCGAGTCGAGCGAAACAACGTCCAAGCCAACCGTTGAAACGACCGATCTCATTCCCGAGGAGGATCTCCCACAGTTTGATCCCACCGAAACCTTACCCCCACTCGCCGAGAACGAGAAATCCCCCATTCAAGTGGAAGAAAACGCCAAGCTCTTCGGATCGATCATCGGTACGCTCTCTCCGAACGTATTGGTAATAAAGGTTTATAATGACGAGTGCCTCATTGAGCAATGGGGTAAGTATGTTTACGTCATAACCGATCAAGCAGATGACTTTTCCGACCCGTTTTTTCAACGCTGGAGAATGCAGATTGACATTTCGTCGGCAGAGCGTCCGACCGATCCCGAACAGTACGTACGCATCTATGCTAAGAAGATACAAATCGATCCGTCCCAGGTACACGCCTATAAGCCCATCATATATCTGTACCCCGAATCTCCAACCGAGTGCTCAGTCAAGCTGACGCTCAACGGTGTATTGACCTGCACCTATCCCGCGTACGGAGAGCACGGATGGAACGGCTTTATCGCACACCCCGACGGAACGCTGATCTTCCCCGACGGCAAGGAATACTATGCTCTGTATTGGGAAGGCATTCAAACCGCTAAATGGGATTTTACGCAAGGCTTTTGCGTGCGCGGTGAGGATACCGCCGCATTTTTGGAATGGGCATTGCATGCGCAGGGCTTGACTCCGCGCGAGGCAAACGAATTTATCGTTTACTGGTTGCCCCTGATGCAAGGAAACGCCTACAATGTCATTTCCTTCCAGACCACGGCGTACACCGAGGGTGCCGCTTTGGAGATCGACCCCAATCCCGACAGCCTGTTGCGCGTATTTATGGCATACTATCCTACCGACGTGCCCGTAGAAATTCAGCCGCAAAGCTTTGATGGCTTTATCCGCTCCGGCTTTACCGTTGTGGAATGGGGCGGCTCGATCATCACAACCCCGTAATCCAATAAAAATCAGCTCCATGAGTGATCCGTTCCAAACGAATTACACTCATGGAGCCCTTTTCTGTTTTCGCACCAAGCATTGGACGTTTTTTTGCGGCAGGATCGTCCCGCCCCAGCAGTCATCGGTCTTTTTTATAGCGAAAAGGCGGTCAAATAAACTTTACTGCCGTACCGTAGACAATCACCTCGGCGGCGCCCTGCATCACTGCGGAGGACGCAAAACGAACGTTGACAATGGCATCTGCGCCAAGCTGAGTTGCTACCTCTACCATTCTTCGGGTAGCAACGGAGCGTGCCTCGTTCATCATTTCGGTGTAGCCCTTCAATTCGCCACCCACCAGGGTTTTAAAGCTTGCACCGATATCCTTGCCGATGTGCTTGCTTTGAATGGTGCTTCCGCTGACAAGACCGAGCATTTCAAACTGCTTTCCGGTGATGTAATCCGTATTGACTATAATCATGTTTTTCCTCCTGATAATAGATTTGTTTTCATTATAACACATCTTCTGCGATTTTGCAAGAGCCTAGGAGCATTTTATTTGCATGCGGTTCTCTCCGCCACGCAAAAAAGGCACCCTAGCATACTCCGCGCTCGTTGTCAATTTTTTTGGAAATTATTATCGATTATATTGAAAAGCATCTGCTTTTATGATATAATAAATATACCATCGAAAACAAATCAGAGGGGGGTTAAAATTGAAGAAAAGATTATTGTCGTTACTGCTATCTGCTTTGTTGGTAGCAAATATAAGCTCGTGTAATTATGTATCCGAAAATAAAACCGATAACACATTTAAAAATACGGATACCATAGAATCCACCAATGAAATAACAAATGATAGTGAAGTGCCGGACACCAGCAATATTGAAAGCGAGTATGACCCTGCAACACACATGAGATACACGCTCAATGACGACGGAAATTCATATTCAGTTTGCCCGTCAGGATTACCTGATGTAATAAAAGAACTCGTGATTCCCGGAGAATATAAGGGCTTGCCGGTTACTAAAATTTATGGGAAATTTTTAGCAGACAGCAGCATTGAAACAATCATTATATCGGAGGGTATAAAAGAAATCTTAATAGGATTTGATTACTGCCGCGACATCAAAAACATTTATATACCCGCCAGCGTGAGTTATATTCCAGAGTGTACATTCAATTGTCGTGCCACAATGGGAGGGCATGGTTTTATAAAATCAAATGTCATTGAAAAAATCGTTGTGGCGGAAGGGAATCCGTATTATTATGTTGATGGGAATTGCCTGATCGACAGACGTTCTCAAAAAATTATTTTGGGTTGCAATAGCAGTATCATCCCAAACGATGGAAGTGTGAAAAGTATTGGTGAGGCAGCTTTTGCCAATTGCCACGCTATAGAATCAATCATAATACCGAAATCTATTGTCGAAATTGAAAATGCAGCTTTTGACAATTGCGATAATCTGAAACGGGTGTATATTACCTCATCTGCTTCAAAAGACCAAATAATTATAAATTTTGATCCGGAATTTGTGTTGGGTGGCATCTCGGAACATATTTATTATGTTCCCGATGCTGAAAGTTTGGAAATATATTCAAAAGTTTACGGACCTTATTTTAATGAAATAGGAACTCCATATATTCAAGAAGAAGGGAAAGAATCAACAACGGTCGATACAGAAAACTTATATACGGAAAGCGAATTTGAATCGCCATTGATTACTGATGATAAATCTCAAATGATAGCAGTGGAAATGTATAAAGAAGTGTTATATGATTTTATGAATGGTATAAACCCATTTGAAACGGTAGATTGGGTTTTGAATACAAATCCGTCTCTTTCGTTTGCTATCGTTGATATGGGTGGAGATGATTTTCCCGAATTAATTGTATACAATTTAGACAATTATGGTGAACATCTTGTACTTCACTATGTAAGCGAAAAATCGTATCTCATTACTTCTCAATTTGGATTTAGAGGAATGTACAATATCATGAAAGACGGGACTTTTGCATGGAATCAAAGTGCTGGGACTGAATATGGCGCCGCTAAGCTTAAGTTTGATGGAAGCTCGGTAGATTACATAGAGCTGTATATGATTAGAAATGACGGTACCGATGAAGTCGAATTTTTTATTGGCGATCAGAAGGTAACATTAGAAGAACTCTATGCCTTTTCGTCACAATTTTCCAACGAACGAGCAGAATTCTACGAGCTTACAGAAGAAAATATAGAAAAGCATGTTGCATTAGAGAATTTTAACCACAAATGATTATTTCATTGATATAGTTCGGCTCAAATGCGAACCCTCGCCTTGCCGGGCAAGGCAGTGTTCCCTTTTGGCTCTCTCTCCGCCACGCAAAAAAGGCACCCTATTGGGTGCCTTTTGCTCATCTGTACTCCCCTTTTTATAAAGAGGGGTATTCCAATCCGCTTGCGGATTGGAAGATTCGCACGCCCTGCGCCTGACAAGCGAGCTTGCCGATCTTCGGGCGGCGAATGCGAACCCTCGCCTTGCCGGGCAAGGCAGTGTTCTCTTTTGGCTCTCTCTCCGCCACAAAAAGAGCACCACCGCGATTGCGATGGTGCTCTTTTTGTGCGAAGAAACGCGCAAATGGTGCGTAAGTGTAGGTAAAAACGCAAAAAAGGTGCGTAAATATGCACCGCTTGGATTATTTTCTTTTGACTTCCGCTCGATCAAATTTGATCTTAAAAGTGAAATCTTCGGGATATGAGTCAAAATCTTGCAAATCAATCTCCAAAATGTAATCCTCGTCTTGTTCGATTAACATACTTTAGATAGCTTTTCAAGTGAAATATTCGGCTGGCGCCGAATGTGAAATAATTTACTTCGTAAATTGTGAAATATTGCTCCTTCGTCGCAATGTGAAATGAAATTCGCCCATCACATTTGCGTAGCAAATATTTCACAGCGAAGCTATTTCACATGGCAAAGCCATATTTCACTCGCCGAAGGCGAATTTCGTTGAAAAAAGCACACATTGTCTTG